>CAZSAV010000090.1:1874-3634 GCA_964604805.1 uncultured Candidatus Saccharibacteria bacterium
AGACGCTTTCGCAGATGGCAAGAACGGCATTCTCGCCACACCGGAAGACCCCGCATGGCATATCAATGTCTGCGACGAAGACCTCCACATGCTGCTCGGCGACGATCTTGAGGACCGCGCATTCTCATGCGGCGAGGGGTATGTGCGTCAAGACAGGAGCAGGTACCATCCGTTGGAGCGTAACGCCGTTAACGGCTAAACTCCGACAGATATGATATCCTGACCATACGGCATTCATTACCCAAGTAGCGGCAAGCGAAACACGGGACAGAGGCCACCTAAGCCCTCCGAAGCAACATGTTCGGAGGGCTTTTTATATCAAAACTATACCTTGATCTTGGTGAACAACCACGCGCCGATAGAGACGAATACGACCATCACTGCCGCGAGAACGATGATATCGATCGTATATCCGAAACCGGGGATCTGGGCGAGCGCCATACGTAGCCCATCGACGCCGTATGAGAGCGGATTGGCATATGCGATATACCGAATCGCTGTTGGCGCAGAATCGAGCGGAAATATTGCCCCTGAAAGGAAGAATGCCGGCATGATGAGGATATTGACCACCAGACCGAATCCTTGCATGTCCTCCATGAGACAAGCGATCGCCGTTCCCAAAGCGGTAAAGACCAAAGCAATGGCGAACATGAATATGAGCGCAGGCACGATGAGCGCGATGTCAGGCCTGAATCCGGCGACGAGCGTGATGAGGAGCACGACGATGCCCTGGATCGATGCGACCGTCGCTCCGCCCAAGGTGCGGCCGAACATGATGGTGACGCGCGAGACCGGCGCCACGAGCGTCTCTTTGAGGAAGCCGAATTGCCTGTCCCAGAGGATCTCGATGCCGGAGAATACCGCCGTGAACAATATGCTCATGGCGATGATGCCGGGAGCGAGGAATTGGATATAGTTGCCTCCGCCCGCTTTGGCGAAGACCGGTCCGAAGCCGAAGCCGAGGGCTATGAGGAAAAGGAGCGGCTGGGCGAGCGAGCCGATTATGCGCGACTTGGAGCGCACATAGCGCTTGAGCTGGCGCAGCCACAATATATAAATAGTGTATAGAGTGTTCGAATTCATATTATTTCCTTCCTCCCGTCCACATCCTCCTCTGCTGCCTCATCCGATCCATGCCGTTGGCTTCGTCTTCGCGGATGACATGCCCGGTCAATTTGATGAATGCGTCTTCGAGAGATTCGGTTCCTGCCTGAGCGATGATCGACTCTGCTGTGCCGTTGGCGACGATCACTCCTTTGTCGATGATGGCGACTTGGTCGGAGATGCGCTCGGCTTCTTCCATATAATGCGTCGTGAAGAATACAGTCAGGCCGCGCTCGGCATTGAGCTTCTTCACATATGACCAGATATGATTTCGCGTCTGAGGATCGAGGCCGATGGTCATGCCGCCGGAGAACGTCTTGACCAGGCTGTCTTTGCGGTCCCAGAGCTCGACGAATTCGAGGAGCTCCTTGATGCGCGGCGCTTTCTCTGCCTTAGGCACGGCATAGAGGCCGGCATGGAAGAACATGTTCTCATATGCAGTGAGGTCGTCGTCGAGGCTCGGATCCTGAAAGACGATGCCGAACGATTTTCTGACCTGCGAAGGATGCTTGAATGGATCTGCGCCGTTCACCGATATCGTGCCCGATGTCTGCGGCACGAGGGTGGTGAGCATCTTGATGGTCGTGGTCTTGCCGGCGCCGTTGGGGCCGAGGAAGGCGAATATGCCGCCCGGTTTTACGTCGAAAGAGATGTCA
>CAZSAV010000091.1:0-3611 GCA_964604805.1 uncultured Candidatus Saccharibacteria bacterium
AGCCAAGGAAAAAGAAAAAATGATGACCAAGCCCAAGATGGCATCGATCCCCAAGACCATAGACCCTTCGACCATCACCGTCGCAGAGGCTTTGAGATATCTCAGCCTGCCTCGCACCCTCGGAAAAGACCCGAAGACGGGCACAGACGTCGTCGCCTCAGCAGGCCGCTTCGGCCCATACATCGTGCGCGACGGAGAATACCGCACCATCAAGATGCCGGACAATCCCTACGACATCACGCTCGAGCGCGCCCTCGCGATGCTCGCCATACCAAAAGCGACGCGCGGATTCAAGAAAAAGAAGGTCGACGATTCGCCCTCGAAATAAAAAACCATCCACAGCCTATTCACAGGTTTTTCCCCGTTTAGAGCTTGCCCTCTCGCGGGGCTTTTTATATAGTTCTACCAGATCAAGAGGTCCTCGAAACAAAGAGAATACTCGATTCCACTTCGCAAGAAGGTGGAGAAGGCTAAACCTGTCCTCTTCGGAGCACAGGGGTTGCGGGACGTTCTAGGCCCTGAAGGGCACGCGAATGGCATGCATCGGCTATCCCTATGCACAGCTTGATGCCGCGACTCCGGTCGCTGCGAATAAGCTGCATTCGCATCTGACGGAAAGGCCGTCAGAGCGAAACCATTCATATGAGACGAGTCACATCGTCTGAACGCACCCATCGTCTGGAAACATGCGCGGATGTACACCGAGGCACACGCCCCGACGAATCCGGCACGCACAGGAGAAGATACGCGAGCCCAGCTCGCAAAAGCAGAGGCGAAGAGCCCGAGCCGAGTGCGCGCTAGCCTAAACGAGGATCTTTAGTTCCCTACACGCTCCCTGTGAGCACGCCGACAAGGCACAGTCCCGATGCAATATTCGGGACTTTTTTATACAAAAAAAGCCCATCGCATGCGATGGGCTCTGGCGTCACCCGATGACGGGACTCGCTGGAACGTCAGCCAATGTCGGGAAGAACGTCACGAACGTATTGCTCCACAAGCCGAATAGGATGGCGCGGATGCGGTGCTCGGGAAGCGGTATCCCTTGTCGCCAGCACGCGATGATCATGTCGGTGAGATACAGCGATATGAAGACTGCATCGAGCGATATCCGGAGGTCGCGAGCAGACCGATCACTATCGAGGAATCGATTGACCATCTCCGCGCGAGCATGGTCGTACCCGAATTCGGGGAGCCTACTCGCAGGAATGAGGCGATTCACAGGCACAGATTCTTTCTCCACGATCCATTTGCGGAGCGCATTGAAGACCATGCCCCAGAGAATCCGTTCGGCATTTTCGTGCTCGAGAGGCGCCACGACGCCGCTAAGCAAGGTGTTATAGAGGATGATGAGCGGCACATCCTCGCAGCTTCGCTTATCGACGGCGCGTACGATCCTGCCGCAATCCTTGTTGAGGAGGAACTGCTTGTGCGGGTCATCGATATCGAGCATCCCGACGAGCATGTCATCAGGAGCGAAGCCGAACTGAGCCTGCGCGAGGCATTTCGTATTTTCGATCAGGAATTTACGCGTATCAGCGGCACTGCTCGCCTTTACAAGCCGAACAAAGGTCCCATTGGTATTCATCGATCTCCTTTGGTTGTAGGTTGCGTTATTCTTTTTAAATTATAACACAGATTTACTATAAAGCAATGACTGGTGATACCGGCCATCGACGCCGCATTTGAGCCCTTACAGAGAAAAATCTTTGAGCGAATAGAGGTCCTGATTGTCTTCTTTGACGATATCGGCAGGCGCACGGTCGTCTACTGCTCCCTGTTCTGTAGCATGTTGAATCTCGATATTCGAATTTGGGATTTCATTCGAATTTCGAATTTCGAATTTCGTGCTTTGGCCTGATGCATTCAGCTTCTCGAGCAATGCCCGCAGATCGTCTGGATTGAAGAAATCTATCGTGACGGTCCCTCCTTCCTTGGTCTTCTCAATCCTCACGCGCGTGCCGAGCTTTTCGGTGAACGACTTTTCCATTTCGATCATCTGCGGATCGAGATACTTGCCTTTATTGCGGATGCGCTCCGTCGCGGCGCGGCGCGAGAGGGATTCTGCTTCGCGGACCGTCAGCTTTTTGGCCATGATCTCTTTGAAGAGCACGACCTGCTCTTCCGGGCGGTCGACGAGCATGAGGAGCGGCCTCGTATGCCCTTCCGATATCTTGCCCTCCTCGAGAGCGGTGATCATATCGTCCGGCAAGGTGAGGATGCGGAGCGAGTTAGAGACGTATTCGCGGCTCTTGCCGACCTTGTCGGCGATCTGAGCCTGCTTCAAGCCGAATTCTTTAGCCAAGCGCTCGAATGAGCGCGCCCGATCGACGGCGTTTAGGTCCTCGCGCTGGAGGTTCTCGATGATAGCCATCTCGAGCTTGAGCTGGGCGTTCTCTTCCCCGCTCTTGATGAGGACCGGGACTTGCGCCAGACCGGCCAGCCTCGATGCGCGCAAGCGGCGCTCGCCGGATATGAGCTCGTATTCGACGGACATGCCGGCGCCGTCGTGGTAGACCTCTTTTCGAGTGACGACCAACGGCTGGAGGACGCCATACATGCGGATAGACTCTGAAAGATCCTTCAATTTCGCCTGGTCGAATTCGCGGCGCGGCTGATACGGATTCGGGTGTATCTTCTCGACTTCGATCCAGAAGATCGCATCGTTGATATAGGGAGTAGCCATGGGGCTATTTTAGCATTATTGGGCCTCATTTTCATGTTGATAATGGCATATCGCGTGCTATACTCTCGGCAGACGCATATGAATGCTCATGAATCGAAAAAACAGACCGTCAGGATCACTCTCCCCGCGACTCCCTCGCCGCGGACAGCCAATACCGGAGCGACCATGTTCAAGCACTTCGTGCTGAACCCTCTCGAGCGCCGCCTCGATGCCAAGCGCGCTCCCGATCGAAAAGCCCCCGTCGCGCGCGCCGTCCGATGACCGCATGCACCATATCGCGCCCCAGGGCGCCTGCCCGTCAGCACGAGCGACGGGTTTTTTATAAGTTGATTTTGCGCTCGGTTCTTGTAGACTATGTGGAATGCCGGGATGGCGGAATTGGTAGACGCACACGACTCAAAATCGTGCGGAGCAATCCATGGGAGTTCGATTCTCCCTCCCGGCACCAACACAGTCTTGCATGCTAAACTCGCATGACGCGAAGCGTCATGGAGGGAGAATCGAACGGCGGAGCGCACGAAGCGAAGCGGAGTCCGCAATGAGCACATTGCGGGCGCGAGCCGGTGCCCAGGCCGAGGGAGCGGGTAGCGACCGAGAGCCGCGGGCGATTCTCCTAAACACAAAGACTGTACAGATCCTGTAAGGATCGATTCTTCCGTCCCGAGCTGGCGAGGGACGCCTGCGACCGATTCTCCTAAAATGCGAAGACTGTACAGTCCCTGTAAGGGACGATTCTCACATTGCATTATAGTGCCATATCCTTTATGTTATACTGCAATTGATATGAAGACCCGTTTTTCGTCTATCCTATTTTATCTCGTTGCCACCGCAGTGGGCGCATTTTTTGGTTCGCCTACCCTGGCCCATGCAGCACTCTCTGACCTTCCGAACGGCGGCGTCACGGTCAAGCACGCAGACTGCCACGAGG
>CAZSAV010000092.1:0-3596 GCA_964604805.1 uncultured Candidatus Saccharibacteria bacterium
TCAAGCAACCTTCCTACCACTCCATCCCCCTTGATGGATATTATATCCCACTTTGAGGTTTTTTCATACCATATATGGAGAACCTATATGGGGATAAGCTGTGCATAACAAAAAACCGTCCGAACGAAGTCGAAGGACGGTTTTTATTCATTTTAACTGACAATAATATGTGGCCCTTTCCTATTTCTTTGGCCTCATCAAAGGAAACATCGTCACTTCGCGGAGCGGCTTGTTCATGAGGACAGCGAAAAGGCGCTCGCCGAAGCCGTATCCGCATGTCGGCGGCATGCCGTGCTCCAGCATCTCTACGAATTCCCAGTCGGGCATCATGGCTTCGGTGTCTCCGCCTTCGAGCAATTTGCTTTGAGCCTCGAAGCGCTGGCGCTGGTCGATCGGGTCGTTCAATTCTGAATAGCCGCGGCCGATCTCGGAGCCGCCGATGATCGGCTGGAACATCTGGACCTTGGACGGTTCGCCGGCGATCGACTTGGCGAGCGGAGCGACGAGCGTCGGATGGTTCACGAGGAACGCCGGACCGGCGATATTCTTCCTGCAATATTTCCAGAGAGTGTCGACGAGGCGCTCGCGATTGGTGCCGTCGTATTTGTCTGCGAGAGCGTCGAGCTTAGCGCGTATGTCTGCATCGGATGCGGATCCGATGTCGATGCCCGTCTGTTTTTTGATCTCCTCTGCATAGTCTACGAGCGCCCACTCGTCAGCGAGGTCGAAGCTATGGTCTTTGTATGAGAATTTGGTCGTGCCGAACACGTCCTGCGCAAGCTTTCGATAGAGCCTGGTCACGAGGGCCATGCCGTCCTTGTAGTCTGCATATGACCAATAGAATTCGAGGTTGGTGAATTCCTGCATATGCTCAGGGCTCGAGCCTTCGTTGCGGTAGACGCGGCCGATCTCGAACGTCTTGGGAAAGCCCGCGGCCATGAGTCGCTTCTGCCAGAGCTCTCCGACCGATATGCGCAGATAGACGTCCATATCGTAGTCGTTGTGGTGCGTCTTGAACGGCGTCGCTTCTGCCCCGCCGGTAGTCGTCTCCAGAGTCGGCGTCTCTACCTCGAGGAACCCTTCCTCGTCCATGAAATCGCGAGTGACTTTCCAGAACTTGGCTTTCTTTTTGAATATCTCGCGCTGTTCCGGGTCCATGACGAAATCGAGATAGCGCTTGCGCAATTTCTCATCCGGATCAGTGAGGCCATGCCATTTTTCAGGGAGCGGCAAAAGGGCCTTTGCAGCCATTGTCCATGACGATACGAGCAGGCTCTCTTCGCCGCGATTGGTCTTGAAGAATGTGCCGGTGACAGAGATGATGTCGCCGATATCGGCAGCCTCGGCGAAGAGCGAGAAGAGCGCCGCATCGAGCACGTCTTTCTTGATGACCGCCTGGAACGTCGACTTGCCGTCATCGAGCACGACGAAGAGGATGGCTCCCTGCCCGCGGATGGCCATCACGCGCCCGCAGAGCGAGACTTGTTTGGCATCCTTTTCATATGCATCGAAATTGGCGCGCGCGTCAGCGAGGCAGAACGTGCGCGGGACCTTGGCCGGATATGCATCCATGCCGGCCTTCTTGAGAAGTTCGAGCTTCTCGAGCCTGGTTGTGCGGAGCTCGTCGAGTGAGGCCATTTTTATTTGATAGCGGCTATGGTGTATGAAGTCGGGCCCTTCGGCGTCGTCACTTTGACGGTATCGCCCTTCTTGTGGCCGATCAGAGCCGAACCGAGCGGAGACATGTTGGAGATCTTGCCATGCGCCATATCGGCCTCTTCTGATCCGACGATAGTGTATACGTGCGACTTGTTCTCTCCTTGTCGCTCGAGGCGCACAGTCGAGCCGATGGTCACCGATTCGGTGCTGCCCATCTGGACCTCGACGGCGTTCTTGAGGAGATTCTCGAGGCGCATGATGCGGTCCTCGACCTCAGCCTGCTCTTCGCGAGCCTGGTGGTATTCAGCGTTCTCAGAGAGGTCGCCCAATTTCTTGGAATACTCGAGATGCTCGGCCACTTCCTTGCGGCGCTCAGATTTGAGATGGTCAAGTTCTTTCTGCAATTCCGCGCGCTTCTCGTTCGTAAGGTATTGGACGTCTGTGGACATGGTAATAGAGCACTTAAATTAGTAAGCAGTGATTCACAGAGTATAGCAACTTATGACACGGAATTCAATGTAATTATGAGGATATTGGGACGGCTCTATCCCTATCTCGAAACGGATATCGTCGGCACGAGCTCCCCTGTCGAGCTGGCGGTGATGCGGCCGTTGCCATCGCGGAATATCTCATATCCGGTGTCATAGTCGGTCGTGCTCGCATAGTGCGCCCCTGTCTTGGAAGGATCGAACGGCAATGCGGATATATAGTCGGGCACGACGCACGCCGCGATGTCTCCCGGATCATTCCCTGCCAGAGAGCTCTTTACGACGGTCGGCGCGATCGGTATATCCCTCACCGCTATGCCGCAGACTAATTGCCCCCGATGCTCTGCCATATTCTGATGGATGGCATTAAGGAGCGCATTCACATTGCTCGTGCGCTGGGAATCTCGCGCTAATTTGAATTGACGCGCAGGATTTACGGCGACGAGCACCATAGCAGCCAAGACGGCGATGATGCCGATGACGAACAGCACTTCGATGAGCGTGAATCCTGTGTTACTTCTATTATATGTATGCATTCGATGATCTGATTATGCTAATAACAATATAGTACGCACTGAGAATAAAATCAGAATGAAATTCATATCAATTTAGGTATAAATCATGATAATAAAAAACCGCCACTCGAGAGTGGCGGTTGATATTCGCTATCTAGTCGCGCTTCGTGCCTTCTTCTCAATGGCCTCCGAGCTCACGCATGGCCTTCTCGCGATACAGGATAGCATCAGACCGCATAGACGTATCGGTCGCGACGAGCGGATGCTTTATGAACCATACGATGGCGCGCTCTCCGTATCGAGCGATCGCATCATGGACGATCCAGTATCCGCCGTCGTTCGCGATCATTTCGAAGCGATATTGCCTAGCTTGATCGTAATCAGCAGGAAACGACAATGACGAACCGAAAGCGCCGTCATGGCCGAGCTGCTCGAAGTGGTTTCCTATGCCTTCGGATATGATATTGATCCCCATTTGTTCGGCGCGCGACAAAGCCCTGAATGCCAGCGGATCCGGGAACATCCCCAGGCCGTTCCGACGGCTGATCTGATCAGCGATGACGTGGCCGAGCTCATGCCAGGCGAGCCCACTGAACGTCGCATCGTGGGCGATGACTGCTGGATCCATGAGACGGATCGTATTGGTATGAGCCACATTGATGCGATATGTCAGGCTGATGACGAAACAGATGAGACCAGTCTCCGGCACATATTCGCCGTCGACTTTCCTGCGCGGGTCGTCGCCGAGATAGAATTCCAGGTCTGCTTTGGGCTTCCAGCCTGCATCGAATCTGATGCCGCTTGCAACCTCGAGCTCCCGTGCGCGTATAGCGAGCGCCTCGGAGAGCTTCGCTTCTTCCTGCGACCAGCCGACATTCGTCCATTCGACATAGCCGTCATGAGCTGTCGTGACTGGAGCGGCTGGGTGCTCGCC
>CAZSAV010000093.1:0-3495 GCA_964604805.1 uncultured Candidatus Saccharibacteria bacterium
CCAACCTGGACGACGGCCTGCGCTACCAGTGCCCGGCGACGTGGGAGTTTGAAGGCGGCGTGCCGCACTGGACATGTGAAAGTTTCGCGCCCATCCCGGGCCGCGAGACGCGCGACATGGGCCGCAACGCCTTTGGCCGCATCACGGTCCGCCACAAGGGAGGAGGCCACAAGAAGCTCTATCGAGACATCGATTTCATGTATGACAAGAAGGACATCGTCGCTACGGTCAAGACCGTCGAATATGATCCGTTCCGCACCGGCTATATCGGCATCGTAAACTACAAGGACGGCGCAAAGCGCTATGTCCTCCTGCCGAAGACCATGAAAGTCGGCAATTCATTCATCGTGTCAGAGAACGCTCCGATCGAGACCGGCAACCGCCTCCCGCTCAAGAAGATCCCTGTCGGCACGTTCATTTTCAATATCGAAGTAAAGCCGGGGAGCGGCGCCAAGCTCGTCCGTTCCGCAGGCTCATTCGCCCAAGTCGTCGCTAACGATGCGGGCTATACGCACATCAAGATGCCGTCGACCGAAGTCCGCAAGATCCATGAGAATGCCTGGGCATCGATCGGCGCCGTCTCGAACGAAGAGAACCGCCTCGTCACCATCGGCAAAGCCGGACGCTCGCGCTGGATGGGCATCCGCCCGACGGTTCGCGGATCCGCTCAGAACCCTGTCGACCATCCGTACGGAGGAGGAGAGCAGAGGACTGGTCGCGGTCTCCGCCGCCTCAAGACCCGCTGGGGCAAGCCGGCAGGAAAGGGACAGAAGACCCGCCGCTCCAAGAAATACTCGAATGTCTATGTCGTTTCTCGCAGGGTTCCTGGCAAGAATATGACTGCAGCCAGCTAATCTATATCATTTTAAAAAACCCGTCGCTCGAACGACGGGTTTTTTGTCGGCGCTTTTCGATTCGCGAATGATGCCGTATACTATCTCGCATGTTCAACTTCTTTGTTCGCGCCACGAAGGCGCTCGTTCACAGCATGATTCGCTTCGTCGTCGGAAAATAGTATAATAGGGGCACATGGGGCTCCCTGATTCTTTCCAAAATCTCGGTTCGTTCAACGGATGGCGCATCATCGTCAACTTCTGGACGTTCATATTCTTTGCCGCGATACTCTACGATTTCTTCAATAAGAACGTCCTCTCTGAGGACGACGTCCTCCTCGCTATCGCCGGCATATACGCCGCCGCATTGGCCATATATAGCGCTGAAAAGGAATTCCGCCGCTGGCACCATATGCACAAATCCATCCATCCAGGGGAGATGTACTCGATAATCTGGACGGTGCTCATACTATTTTTGATCGCAGGGACGGCTATATACAAGGTTCCGTACCATATGCCGGCAGAAGTCAGCGCCTCATACATCGCTATGATCAGCATCCTGGCGATCACTCGCGAATCCAAGAATTTCTACAAGCGCCGAGACAAGAAACGATAGGATCGCGGGATTTCTTGACTTCAAATCACGGCTCTGTTAACATGCCTGAACGCTCGTACGAGCATTTTTTATCTCGTCGCAAGGCGAGACAGCTATATCTATATACTCAATATGTCGAGATCGCTCAAAAAGGGACCATATGTGGAGGAACGATTGCTCCGAAAGATCGAGGGCAAGAAGCCTGCCACCGCCGGCACCATCAAGACATGGGCTCGCCGCTCGCAGATTTCGCCGGAAATGGTGGGATTCACTTTTGGCGTACACAATGGCAAGGCACATATAGACGTATTCGTCACCGAGGACATGGTCGGACACCGCCTCGGTGAATTTTCGCCTACGCGCAAGTTCGTCCGCCATGGAGGAAAGATGCAGAAGGAGATCGAGATGAAGGCCAAGGAGGCCGAGATGACGGCCGCCAAGTCCGCCAAGGACGCAGCCGCTACGGCAGCCACAAAGAAATAACATACCTCCATGATCACCGCATCCCTCAAAAACTACCGCATATCGCCCCGCAAGGTCCGCCTCGTGGCAGACATGATACGCGGAAAGAGCGCGGCTGACGCCAAGCTCATCCTCACGCATGCGGTCAAGAAGGCCAAGAGCCCGCTCGCCGACCTCCTCGACTCGGCCATCGCCAACGCTTCCCACAATCACCAGATCTCTGCTGAGACCCTTTTCGTCAAGGAGATCCGCGTCGATCAGGGCTTCGTCTTGAAGCGCAGCCAGCCTATGGCTCGCGGCTCGGCATTCCCGATCAAGAAAAGGACCAGCCATGTGAGCATCGTTCTCGCCCAGAAAGAAGAGAAGAAGCCTGCCTCCTCTGCCAAGGCTACGGAGGCCAAGAAGGGAGCCAAGAAGGCAGCTAAATAACCATCATGTCACATACCGTACATCCATATTCACATAGACTCGGGATCATCCGCGACTGGAAGAGCCGCTGGTTCTCGACTGACAAGACGTATCGCGCTTCATTGAAGGGCGACCTCATCATACGCGAATTCCTCCAGAAGGAGCTCCGCGCCAACTACATCGGCGGCCTCGATATCGAGCGCAACCAGAAGGTCCTCCGCGTCATCGTCAAAACGTCTCGCCCCGGCATGCTCATCGGCAAAGCAGGGGACGGCGTGGTCAAGCTCCGCGAGAAGATCAGCAAGATCCTCCGCGACAACAAGGTCGAGCTCAAAGGCCAGGAGCTCAAAGTGGACATCGAAGAGGTCCGCTCGCCCGAGTCCAATTCAGCCATCGCAGCCATGATGGTCGCAGAGTCGCTCGAGAAGCGCCTCCCGTTCCGCCGCGTCATGAAGCAGACGATCGAGAAGGTCATGGCCAACAAGGACGTCCAGGGCATCCGCATCCGCCTCGGAGGACGCCTCGGCGGCGCCGAGATCGCTCGCTCTGAAGAGCTCAAGAAGGGCCGCGTTCCTCTGCAGACCCTCCGCGCAGACATCGATTTCGCCCGCGAGAAAGCCCACATGACCTATGGAGACATCGGCATCAAGGTCTGGATATACAAGGGTGAGATCTTCAAGAAAGACCAGGCCAAATAATACACCACCATGCTATTCCCCAAGAAAGTAAAGCACCGAAAGCATTTCACCAAGCGCAAGCATCCGGTGAAGGAAGCCAACAAGCACGAGACGCGCGGCGTCACGATCGCTTTCGGTTCGTACGGCTTGAAGGCCATGAATTATGCCCGCATCACCTCCAATCAGATCGAGGCCGCCCGCAAAGTCATGGCCCGCTATGCTACGAAGTCAGGCAAGGTCTGGATCCGCATCTTCCCGGACCAGCCGTTCACGCAGAAGCCGGCCGAAGTGAAAATGGGAAAAGGCAAGGGCGATCCGGTCGGATTCACGGCCGAGGTCAAGCCGGGCCGCATCATGTTCGAGATCGACGGCGTCGAGAACGCAGTGGCCGCCGAGGCTCTCCGCAAAGCCGGAACCAAGCTCCCGGTCAAGACAAAGATCGTGAGCCGCATATAGCCATACCATCATGAATACCAAAGACCTCAGCACCAAGACGGCAGCCGACCTTCTCAAGCTCATC
>CAZSAV010000094.1:0-2008 GCA_964604805.1 uncultured Candidatus Saccharibacteria bacterium
TGCAACCAAGGCCACCGAGATATATCGAGCCAATTCGGAGCTTTTCAATGATGCCGTTCGAGAGCAGATCTCAAAGGGCGACGATATATTCCGATTCGCGCATCTCGAATACACCATGTCCAAGAATGAATCGCAGGACATCGAGCGCATGAAGGGGGCTAAGATCATTCTGGCCGGCTCGGGCATGTCGGTGGGCGGCCGCGTCATCGGCCACGAGGCTTTCTATCTTCCAGATGAGAAGAGCACGATCCTGCTCGTCGGATACCAGACGACCGGCTCTCTCGGCAGACAGCTCGCAGACGGCAACAACAAAGTCCGCATCAATGGCCAAGGCCTCAAAGTGAAAGCGCATATCGAGACGCTCTATGGCTATTCCGCGCACAAAGACGGCGACCACCTCGTCGACTTCGTGGCTACGGGCACGACGCGCCTGAAGAGGGTATTCCCGGTCATGGGCGAGCCGCGCGCCGCTATGCATCTGGCGCAGAGGATCAACGATGAATTGAACGTGAAGGCCGGCGTGCCTGAAAGGCTCAAGCCGTATGAATTGAATGGCTAAAGATCGCCTCCGTCCTTCGACGAGCTCAGGACTTCGGCGTACCAAAGACCGCTTACGCTTCTGCTGAAGCTACAGCGTGTCAAAGAAAAACCCCTCGTAAGCGCAAGCTTCCAAGGGGTTCCAGGCCATCCAACCGATCAGATGAAAACCATAGATTGATCGGCGCACTGAAGGCGTGCTGGGACGGGGTGTAGGCGACGTCGTAAATGCCTGGGGAGATAGTAGCAGATAGGCGCCTTTTTGGGAATATGTGGAATCGGGGACAAAAAATCCCGTCGCTCGACGGGATTTTTTTGTTATTTCTTGACGGTGGCGACGATGCGGGCGAAAGCTTCGGGCTTGAATTCTGCCATGTGGGCGAGAGCCTTGCGGTCGAGGGCGATGTTCTTCTTCTTTGCGGCGCCGATGAACTTGCTGTATGAGAAGCCGAGCGGGCGGAGAGCGGCGTTTATCTTGACGTTCCAGAGGCGGCGGAACTGGCCCTTCTTGTCGCGGCGGTGAGCGAAGGCGTACGCGCCTGCATGCATGAGGGCATCATTGGCAGCGGCCTCCTTGGTGGAGCGGGCGAAACGGAAGCCCTTCGCGGCGCGGAGGATGGAACGGCGGTGCTTGAGGGCATTTACGGCTTTCTTTACTCGGGTCATGGTAGTGGCTTAATGGTTAAATGTAATGCTATCCCTGATTGACGAGGAAGCGGCTCTTGGCTTTGTTATTCATGTGCTTCAAGGCCATCATGCGGTGCTTGTTGGTGCTCGTCTTGGTATTGTCCTTGGCATTGAAATGGTTCTGTCCGGCCTTGCGCGACAAAATCTTCCCGTTGCGGGTTATCTTGAGGCGCTTCTTGAATGATTTGTTTGTCTTGATCATGTTATTTCTTTTCGATGTAAATCGTCAGTCCCTTGGGGCCTTTGGTGACGGCCTGGGCGATCTTGTATTCGACGGTGACGAGCTTGAGGATCCTTTCGAGGCGCTCCTTGAGGAAGTTCTGGTCCATGTACTTCGAGCGGCCGATGAGGAACAGGTCGATCTTGACGCGGTTGCCTTCAGCGAGCCATTCAGAGACCTTCTTGGCCTTGAGCTCGAGGTCGTGCTCGCCGGTGCCGATCTTCACTTGGATGATCTTGACCTCGGTGGTCACGGTCTTGGACTTGGCCGTCTTCTGCTTCTTTTTTTCGTCGTACAGATACTTTCCGTAATCCATTATCTTCGCTACCGGGGGGACCGCCGTCGGGGAAATCTCGATGAGGTCCAGGCCGCGCTTTTGCGCCTCCGCCAACGCGGTGGAGAGGGAGATAACGCCGAGATTCTCGCCTTCGGCCGTTACGACCCTGAGCTCAGGGGCCTTGATTTGATGGTTTATTTTGATCCGGATCGCCAATGTAGGATATAGGTTACAGGCTGTATTTATAGCATGGGAGCAGGGGAAATGCAAGAGAAAGGGCTATAAAT
>CAZSAV010000094.1:2049-3452 GCA_964604805.1 uncultured Candidatus Saccharibacteria bacterium
AACACTTGCCTATAAATAGGGCCATTTACAAGAACTTCCTGACCAGCCTGATCAGTATTTCAGGGATCTTCTCCAAGAAGAATCTGTTTTTCCATTCACGGAGCGTCACTTCGCGTGTGTCTTTGATGTCGTGCACGAAGAATGCGGCCAATTCCTCGGCAAAACCGGTATCGGTCGAGACGATATTGGCCTCGAAGTTGTAGAGAAGGCTGGCGCTGTCGAGGTTCATGGAGCCGACGGTGGCCCATGTGCCGTCGATGACCATCGATTTGCTGTGGATCATGTTTCCGCTGTAGAGGAATATGCGCACGCCGGCTTCAAGGAGCATGTTGAAGAATGCCCGAGCGCCGAGGTCGACAGCGAAATGGTCCGACTTTTCAGGGATGATGAGGCGCACATCGACGCCGCGCTTGGCGGCTCCGGCGAGCGTCCTCGCCAGGCGGTGCGTCGGGACGAAGTACGGCGTGGTCACATAGGCATAGTGACGGGCATCGCGCAGAGCGTTCACCATCTCTGAATATATGTGACGCTTGCCGGGAGCTGGGAAGTTGGTGATGTAGCGGAAATCTTCGTCGCGGGCGCGTTTGCGCATCGGCAAGGTCTTGACCTTGTTGGCGCGGGCCCACATGCGGTCGAATGCGTTCTGCATCTCGGCGACGATCTTGCCTTCGAAGCGCGCATTGGTGTCGCGCCAATTCTTCATGCTGTCGCTCACGCAGATGCTCCCCGTGTATCCGACCGTCTCGTCGATGACGAGGGTGCGGCGATGGTTGCGGAGATACCAGGAGCGGAAGTTTGGCACTTTGAAATATGACGGGATGAGCGTCTTCCAGAAGAGGAGCTTGATGCCTTTGTCTCTGAGCTCTCCGGCTATATTGGAGCCCCAGAAGGTGAAACTGCCTGCGGCATCCCAGAGAAAGCGCACTTGTACGCCGGCGGCGGCCCGCTCAGCGCAGATATTGATGAGCTTTTGTCCGAAATCGTCGTTGACGAAGATGAATTGTTCGAGGACGATGCTCTTTTTCGCCTTCGCGCAATCGGACAGCATGGCGAGCCAGGCTTCTTCGTTTGCGGCATACAATTTCCACGAGGTAGGGGAGGGCATATGAGAAGTATATATGGTATCGGTAAATGGACAAAACCTCATATATTCAATTCCCGTATAAAAAACCCGTCGCAAGAAGCGACGGGATGATATCAGCGATACACAGGCGTAATGAGATCCATATATATGAGGTGTTCTTCCTCATACACGGCGAGCACTTGCTCGCGAGTCGGTCCGTTCACGCCGCAATATATATTGCATTCGCCTTGTTGCTCGACGTGCACAGCGATCTTTTGTTCGATCGTGACGGCGCCGTGCTGTTCATAGAATGCCTCGAGGTATTCGACGGCGGCAGGCG
>CAZSAV010000095.1:0-2595 GCA_964604805.1 uncultured Candidatus Saccharibacteria bacterium
TATTTATTCTTGAGCAAAGACTCTAATTCTTCTCTCGCGACGTCGGCGTCAGACCAGGGCGTCTTCGTCCCATTCGGGCCCATGATATACGGGTCCGTTCCTTTGCCAGTTATGAGCACAGCATCCCCTGGTTGAGCCCGTTTCAACGCTTCGCGTATAGCTAGCCTACGATCCATGATGATGGTCGGCTTCTTGTTGCGTATGCCGGCTGCTACATCGGCCACTATCTTGTCAGGATCCTCGTCATAAGGATCCTCGTCGGTGAGTATTATCTCGGCGCAATTATCATCGGCGATACGTCCCATCTCCGATCGCTTCCACGTATCGCGGCCGCCGCCGGTGCCGCCAAGGATGCAGATGTTCCGCGAGCCCTCAAATACTTTGTAGAATTTTTGGAGCGAGTCCGCCGTGTGAGCATAGTCCACAACGACATCGAAGCTTTGCTTTGTCCCGCTATCCATAGAAACAGATATTTTTTGTACGCGGCCAGGGATGTCTTTGAATCACTCGACTGCTTTTTTGATCGTCTCTATCCCGACGCCTTGGCTTTGCGCCGCAGTCGCTGCGGCGACGATATTATAGAGATTGAAGAGGCCAGAAAGGGGAGATTCGATCCGGCTTCCTTTCAATGTGAAGGAAATGCCTTCTTTTTTGATCTCATATGGCTCCGCGTCTTTGATGCGGTATGCGAATTTTCTGTGGGCTCCGCAATCGAGGAACTTCTGTCCTTCTTTGTCGTCGGCGTTGGCGATGATAGCCGTATTCTTTTTATGAGAATTGGATACGCTTCGCGCTATCGAGAGCTTCGCATCGAGATACTTCTCATATGAGCCATGAGCTTCGATATGTTCGGGCGAGATATTGGTCATGACGAGCGCGTCTATGTCGATGAAGCGGTGCCGATGAAAGAGCGCGCCTTGAGATGTCATTTCCATGATGATGTAGTCGCATTTGGCGTCGACAGCTTCACGGATGAGCTTTTGGACGAAGAATCTCCCCGGCATGCTCATCTTGTAGAGATTCTCTCGCGAATCAGGACCGATCTTGAATCTGATCGTGTTCGACAGCGCCGTCTTGTAGCCGGCGGCTTCGAGCATCGCATTCACGAGCTCGACCGTCGAGCTCTTTCCTTTCGTTCCGGTCACCGCGATGACTTTGATATGTCGGGAGGGGAAGCGATATATGGCAGCAGAAACGAATGCCAGCATATAGTGGTATGCGGGTTGAAACAGGGTATAGAGAGGCCGAGGTATCCAGCGCTCTGTTGTGCGCAATATCTTTTCCATTATTTTCCGATGTATTTCAATGCCGCTTTGACCTTCGCGCCGGTGTCCTCGATACCCTTGTCTACCTTCTTCAAGGCTTCGCGGGCATCGTCGGCATCATACCCGAGGGCCTTCAATGCTTCAATGGCGTCCATATCGCTCGACATGCCGATCGATATCTCTTCATCCATGACGCCGCCGAGCTTGTCTTTGACCTCGAGGACTATCTTTTCAGCGGTCTTTCTGCCGATGCCGGAAACCTTGGTGAGGTGAGCGGTCGAGCCGCTACGGATGGCATTGGCGAGGGCGTCGCTATGCACCATGGAGAGGATGTTGAGCGCGGAACCGAATCCTTGCCGGATAATTGAGGCCATGGAGAGCGTCAGCGGTCAGAAAAACCTTGTATCCGACGCCGCCGACGTCGATGATGGCGTATTTGGCGTCTATATGGCCTATGACTCCCTTGAGCGAAGCGATCATAGGTACATGATACAAGAGAAATGAGGTAAATTCTAATTGAGCGCTTTACATTTCTGTGTCGGCATGATAACTTAAGCCCCACAACAGATTATGGCTATCACCTCATCAGCAAAGAAGGCGCTCAGAGCTTCAAAGAAGAAGCACGTCTTCAACCTGCGCCGCAAGTCGGCTGTCGACGATTCGATGAAGGAATTCAGGAAATTGGTCGCTGCCAAGAAGAAAGCCGAGGCCGCCAAGCTCATCCCGGCCGTCTACAAAGCTCTCGACAAGGCCGTCAAGACGAAATTCATGAAGAAGAACACCTCGTCTCGACTCAAGTCTCGCGCAATGGCGGCGCTCGCAAAGCTCAAATAATAGAGATGCCGCGAAAGCGGCATTTTTCGTGTACGCTTTGACATTCGATATGCATTCCGGCATAGTTCGACTAGATATGATCAACCCACAGGAGTATGAATGAAAACTGATTATAGAAGCACGTTTCCAAAGAAGCACACGTTTCTCGCTGTCGTGCACGTCGAAGGCGGGGCTCAAGCTCTGCGCAATGCGCGGATCGCGCGCGATGAAGGCGCCGACGGCATCTTCCTCATCAACCACAGCATCGCATATCCTCAGCTTATCGAATGCTATCAGCGCGTAAAGCGCGAATTGCCGGGATTCTGGATCGGGTTGAATTGCCTCGACCTCGGCTCGGCTGCTCTCGAATCCATACCTCTTTCGACTGAAGGGTTATGGGTCGACAATGCCATGATCGATGAAAGCGTCGAAGAGCAAGTCAAAGCGATCGAGTTCGAACGGCTCCGCACCGAGATCGGCTGGGGGCGGGAGGGTTCGTTGGTCGGCGGCTCCAGCA
>CAZSAV010000095.1:2605-3324 GCA_964604805.1 uncultured Candidatus Saccharibacteria bacterium
GCATTCAAATATCAGAAGCCGGTCAAGGATGTCGCTGACGCGGCCCTGCTCTCAAAGCCATATGTCGACGTCGTGACGACGAGCGGCCCCGGAACAGGGGAAGCTGCGGACATCGATAAGATCCGTACCATGAAATCGGCGCTCGGCGACCATCCGCTGGCTATAGCGAGCGGCATCACGCCGGAGAATGTCCATGAATACTTGCCATATACCGACTGTTTCCTCGTCGCGACCGGCGTGAGCGACAGTCATACCGAGCTCAATCGCGCAAAAGTGCGAGCGCTCGCTCGAAAACTCAAATGAGTTCTATCAGACACACCGTCCGAAAGGGCGGTTTTTTGTTGGGGGGGATCGGTTTGCATGGTCAGTGTCGATTGGGAACAGCTTTAGACTTAGTTAAACAACTCAGGTATACTTTTTCGTATGAATCCAGAAAAGTCTGATATTACAGCGTCTAACGAGCAAGTTCAGCAAGAAAAAGAACGAATCTGGCAAGAAAAACTCAAGGCCGTCGAGCAAATCGGAGACAAGCTCGGGTTAGGGGTCGATAAAGGCATACAAGAAACAGTCGCCGCTTTTCATGTTTTTGATATAAACACGACGGCGTCACACGAAGGGAAAATTAATCGTTATCCCATTCCTTATGTAGACGTGGAAAGCCCAAATATCAGCGAGTTGGAAGAAAAATTGAAAGGGCTAGACGAAAAAAATAAAGAATC
>CAZSAV010000096.1:0-3270 GCA_964604805.1 uncultured Candidatus Saccharibacteria bacterium
TCTCTACCCTGCGACGGGCACAGTGACGGTCGGTTCGACGATATCCGTCGGGGTCTTTTTGACAAGTCCCGCTACCAAGGTCAATGCCGCTTCGGCCTCGCTTTCCTTCCCTGCCGATGCGCTCGAAGTGACGTCGATCGACACCTCCAATTCAATACTCAATCTCTGGGTAGAGCAGCCGACATATTCTAACGATACCGGCTCGGTCAGGTTCGGCGGAGTGGCATTCAATCCCGGCTTCAGCGGGTCCAATGGCCGCGTCATGACGATCAGATTCAAAGTCAAAGCCGCCAACAAAGCCCTCATCAGGTTCGTTTCCGGCCTCGTCCTCGCCAATGACGGCCATGGCACCGAATTGCCGACTAACATATCGTCCGTATCGACGATAACGACACTCTCTGCCGGCACGACGTATGCTCCGCTCAATAACAACACCACTCAAGCTGGCGGAAATTCGGATAAGGAAGTGGAGAATTTCATCTCTGATGAGATGCCCATACCGGCCGCATATGCCGAGATATTGATATTGCTCTTCGCTATCGCCGCTGTCGTCACTGCTACCTATAACGGCTACCGTCTGCGCAGGATCGAAAGCGTCACGCGAGGCACATCGCTCACTCTCCATGAAAAGGACGTCCTGAAGAAGCTCAAGAAAGACCTCGACAAGGCTGAGGACACCATCGTCAAGATGCAAGGCCCAGAAAAGGAAGAAATCTAAACGCTGAAACATAATAGGCCTCATGTCCACGTGGACATGAGGCCTTCGCCTTTATAGAATAGGCAGATGAAACGCACGGCGCCCCGGATGAAACGAAAGAAGACGACAGCGAGAAAAGCTTCCCGCGCCGCGAAGACTCCCCACAAATATATCTTCGTCATCGGTGGCGTTATGTCCGGCGTCGGCAAGGGCATAGCGAGCTCGTCGATCGGCATGCTCCTCTCGTCCAAAGGCTTCCGCGTCAATCTGGTCAAAGTCGACCCGTATCTCAACGTGGATGCCGGCACCATGAATCCGACCGAGCACGGCGAAGTCTTCGTGCTCGATTCAGGCCTGGAAACGGACCAGGATATGGGCAACTATGAGCGCTTCCTCGGCCGCGACCTCACCGCCGACGACTACATCACGAGCGGCATGGTCTACAAGCACGTCATCGAGAAAGAGCGCTCGCTCGGCTATGGCGGCAAATGCGTCGAGGCAATACCGCATATCCGCGACGAGATCGTCCATCGCTTCGAGCACGCCGCCTCGGCCAACAAATCCGATATATCGATCGTGGAGATCGGCGGCACGGTCGGCGACTATCAGAACACGATGTTCATCGAGGCCGCTCGCGTCCTCAAGATGCGCCGCCCGGCCGACGTCCTCTTCATCATGGTCTCGTACCTCCCCGTGCCGTCCAAGCTCGGCGAGATGAAGACGCGCCCGACTCAGAATGCGGTCCATCAGCTGGCGTCATATGGCGTGAATACCGACATCGTCATCGCTCGCGCCGAGCGCCCGCTCGACCAGCGCCGCAAAGAGAAGATCGCCGTGGCTTGTAACATATTGCCCAAACACGTGATCTCGGCTCCCGATATCCAGAGCATCTACGACGTGCCCGTCAATTTCAAGAAAGACCATCTCGGCGAGATCGTCCTCGAGCGCCTCGGACTCCCGTCGGCCAAGCCGGACAAGACGTTCCATGAATGGATGAAGATGGCTCGCGGCATCAAGAGCCATGCTCGCCCCGAGGTCCATATCGCCATCGTCGGAAAATATTTCAATACGGGAGACTTCATCCTGACGGACTCATATCTATCGGTCCTCGAAGCCATCAAATATTCGGGCCTGGCGGCCGGTGTGAAGCCGATCATACATACGGTCAATGCGAGAGATTTTGAGGCCAAGGACCCATCGTATGAGCAGTTGGACGACATGGACGGCATCATCGTTCCCGGCGGCTTCGGCAATAGCGGCATAGAAGGAAAGCTGGCCGTCATCCGCTATGCGCGCGAGAACGGGATCCCGTATTTCGGTCTATGCTATGGCATGCAGCTCATGGTCATCGAGTATTCGAGGAATGTTTTGAAATTGAAGGGCGCCAATACGGCGGAAATAGATCCGAGATCCGCGCATACGGTCATCGATGTCATGCCGGATCAAAAAAAGAAGATAGCTGCGGGAAACTATGGCGGCTCGATGCGCCTCGGCCTCTATCCGGCCAAGCTCGCCAAGGACACTCTTGCGGCCATATCGTATGGAGCGACGTCGATCAAAGAGCGCCACCGCCATCGCTATGAGGTCAATCCCAAATATATAAAGCAGATCGAAAAAGGCGGCCTGGTCTTTTCAGGAAAATCGCCTGACGGCAGGCTGATGGAGATCGCCGAATTGCCGCAATCAGAGCACCCGTTCTTCCTCGGCACCCAGTTTCACCCCGAATTCCTGGCTCGGCCGCTCTCTCCGCACCCGCTCTTCACCGGCTTCATGAAGGCAGCCAAGGATCGCGGCAAGAAACAGGCGAGACAGGCCGCATCTCATCCCGAATCGATGCCTATCGAGCTCGCTCACGGCGAGACGGTCGAGCTGGCATTGTGACCATTCTCATATAAAAAACCCGCCCACGATAGAGTTCGGGGCGGGATATCGTCATGGCAACCATTCGTAATGAGTGGTGCCGAAGACGTCGGTGACCTTGTAGCCTTTGGGCTGGTAGAGGTCGTCAGACAGTTCGCATTGGAGCCAGTAGGTGTTGTCCTCGGCTCTGACGTCGGGCATGTTGCCGGGAGTGTAGACGCTCTTTTCGGCTTTGGCGAGCACGGTCTCGAAGTCGGTAGTCTCGCTCATCCGGAGGCTGGCCCGTACGCAGCGGATGGCCGCTGATATGGGGTCTTCGCCGGGCAGGACTTCGACCGACAGGTCGGCCGCCTTGTAGAGCGTGACGGTGCCGATATTCGGCACAAATTTGATCCGTCCGAGCAATTTTCCCTTGTGGAGGATCTTGATCCAGGCGATGCTGGTCGAGATGACCAATTGGCCGAGAGACGTTTTGACGACGGTCCGGCCCGATTGGATCGAGCGGACCAACGATTCGAATGAGAATGAGTCGAGGCTCTTCTCATTGACGGGCTCGTGCCGTACGCCGGCATGGTCGAGGAATGCGATGATGTTTTCTGTTGAGATGTCCATATCTGTGCCGATACTAGCGCAGGAGGGAATAGAGCGCAATGTGGCAACAAAAATCCCGCTCTCCTGAGCGGGATGCGTGCATTATGGTTTCGGCATTTCCT
>CAZSAV010000097.1:0-3265 GCA_964604805.1 uncultured Candidatus Saccharibacteria bacterium
TCGTACACTTCGCAGTAGTCGGGGTCAAGGTTGAAGTGCCGGCCAATCTCCTTGGCCTCGGAATCGTTGGTGATGCGGGCTTTGCCTCCGTACGGGTCGATCTCGAGCTCTACCTTGTCGCCGATAAGGACGCGGATGCGATTCATCCGCATTTTGCCGGCAAGGTACGCCAGTATGACTTCGTTTGTTCCCTCGAGCTCTACTCGAAACAATGTATTGGGCAGAGCCTCAACGACTGTTCCTGAAG
Organism: uncultured Candidatus Saccharibacteria bacterium; assembly: GCA_964604805.1. GTDB lineage: Bacteria > Patescibacteriota > Minisyncoccia > Phycocordibacterales > PALSA-1337 > C7867-002. The sequence goes on from CAZSAV010000097.1 coordinate 248, forward strand.
CCGAATTCTTGGGTTTGGGAGCGTTATCCATCGCGTAAAAGGACGCCTGAAGATATTAGCAGATAAGGCCTGCCGCAGTCAAGGCTCTGCTTAGCCACAGCTACTTTTCTTGGATATTTATGCGTATCCTCGAGAGGTCTGTCGGTATCTTCGACCATGGAGGCGCCAATTCGCCCGAGCCCGTCTCGATGACCTTTCCATATGAAGCGAATATGGTCTGAGTGTCTGCCAAGGACGATCCTGCGAGCTTATGCTTGAGGTCTTCGACCGGTATCGCTCCGACGAGCTTTATGTCTCCTTTGACGTGCGCGATGAGCGAGCCTTTGTTGGCCGGAGCGAAATCCTTCATGTTGGCGATGCTGAAATCGAGCGACTCGACGCCGGTCGCGTTATATCCGAATTGGCCGAACGACGAGACCGTCTGGGCTCCGGCTACGCGCGCGACGAGATCCGTCTTCTTGAGCACGATGCCATAGAGCGTGCCTTGCTCGCCGACAGTTGCGGAGTTCTTGTCACTGCCGCCCAAGGTCGCTGGCGAGAATGACGGCACATACGCCGACGGGAACATGATATATCCTGCGGGAACCGACTTCTTGACTTGTTCGAGGAGCGACGCCGTCAGGCTCGAGCGCAGGGTGGCTGTCGTAGAAGCGAGCAGTGTCGGGCTGACGGTCTTCTTGGCGCCGGTGAATCCGCCAGCGATGTCGCCGGTGATCCTTCCGTATATGGAGTCATACTTGGAGGTGCCTTTGTACGCGACGATCTTGAAGTCGCTCACGTCGTCGGATCGCGAGATATTGTAGCTCGCTCCGGCTTCATCGGCGATGATTGCGGTCGATATCGTGCCTGGCGATATGCCTCCTGACGCAGATTTCGAGTATCCAGGGATGACGACCGAGCTCGAGAGGCGGTATACCCTGCCCTGCGCATCGGCGAGGCGCGTTCCAGCTATCAGCCTGACGCTATCGGCGCTGTATTCGTTGTTGAGCGATATCCTGCCTTGAGCCTTCGTGGATATCTGGGGGCCGTCGGTCGCTGCAACCGTGGTGCTCGCCGACCCGTGGACGGCGACGACGTCGTATGCGAGCGTCCCTGCGGGTCCAGATGCGGGTATGACATAGGTTCCGTTCACTGAGACGGGTATCGATTTGGGGACGATGGTGAATGTCGCCTGAGCGAAATAGGTCGATGCCACATATCCGGCTCCCACGATGAGGACGACGACGGCCAAGGTGACGATGAGCCACATGCGCTTTCGGCCGTTCTTGCGCGGCTCTGGCGGAGGGGTCATACCCATGCGGCGGATCGGCTCGGATGTAGCGATAGGAAGCTTCTCTTCGCGATGGATGCGGATCTCTGTCATCTTCTCTTCTTTCTTGGTCGCGGTGCGCGATTGGCGCTTGGTATCGAGGACTTCGTCGGTGACGACAGCCGCTGTAGACTTGCGCGCAGGCAAGCGCTCGGCGCGATCGGCCGGGATGTCTCGTATGGAGCGCTTGTCGCCCGGCAGGATGTCTTGTACACGTCGTGGCATGATTTAAAGGATTATATCACGATTTTATCGCACCTGCATTGTGAATAGCGATCGCATACAGTCCGGGCATGAGAAGCTGCGGCGCGCTCTTGTCGAAATCGACATGGCCAGCGAGGTCGTCGATCGACACGCGCTCCACCGGCGATCCTTGCATGTGCGCTTCGAGCGTCTCAGACAGCATGTCTTCGTGTTGCTGGGCGGAGACGAGCACAGATGCGCGAGCCGGTATGTCTTCGCCTGCCGCTTCGATGACCTTCGACAGGTCATGGATCCAGCCCTCGAATATATGCCTGATGCGGGCCTCGGTATCCTTGCCATGCTGGCTGTCGAGGGCTCCGGCGGCGACGGATCGGACGATCGAGCCTGCTGTCGCCGCATCGGTTCGGAGCGACCTTGCCGCTTTGCGGACGATGGAATCGAGGCCGACCGGGAATGTGCCGAAGAATACGCATGAATGGTCGCGAACAGCCACGATATCGGTGATCTCGCCGTGGACATGGACGAGGATGTACGTCTTTTTGTGCGGAAGCACATCCCGTATGGCTATATGCTGAAGCAGGAGCGACGAATGAAAATAGACGTTCTTCCTCCGCGCCGCATGCGCGGCCGCTTCGGCGAAGCGCTCTATGATGGAGGCGCTCCCTATGCTCACAGCAAACGAGACTTGGAGGTCGCGAGCTTCTTTGCCTTCCCAATCTGAGACGCTGTAGCCGTTCAGGCGCACGTCGAATATCTTTTCTTCGATGACTCTCCCGCCGGCATCTCGGCTATCGTGGAGGCTCGCTCTCTGCTCTTCGATGATAGTCATGACTCGCGCTCGCGTGACGGCCTCATTTTTGGAGAATGATACAGATACGCTCTTTGCTTGGGAGACGATCCATGGTGACGAGAGCACGAAGTGGACTGCCGAGACGGATCTCGGGGCTTGGTCGTCTTTGGGAAGGGCTGAGAGATGCTTTAATGCTGCGCCGACGGTCTCGGTGATGGCTTTATCGGTAGATTTGATGAGATGCGAAGCGCTGTGGAGATGCGGGCGATATGGTATGTCGGTCTGATGCGTGCCGATGACGGTTGGCGTAGCGGATCCGTCGCGGAGGACGAGCGTGCCGCGCACGATCGAGCTCTGCACGTCGATGATGAGGATGAGCGAACGGGTATTTTTCCGTGAAAAAAACATTGGCATCATTATACCACAAGAGAAACACAGGACACGGAGGTCCGACCTCCGCCTAGTCTATGCGAGAACCGCTTTGATCCTGCGCACTCCCTGGGCGACGGCTTCTTCTTTCTGGATCTTGAGCTTCCACTTCCCTTCAGGACCCGCTAATTCTTTCGTGTTCTTAACATGGGGACCGCCGCAGAATTCTTTTGAGTATGCAGATTGCAGATCGTTTCCGATAAAGTAGATGGAGACTTCATCGCCGTACTTTTCGCCGAAGAAATGCCGCGCGCCAGTCTTTTCCGCTTCGGCTTTGGGCATAACG
>CAZSAV010000098.1:0-3255 GCA_964604805.1 uncultured Candidatus Saccharibacteria bacterium
CCGTTCGCCATCGACATCCGCCTCTCCATCGCAAAGACTCAGGCGTATCGCAGCCCGAGATACACCTGTACCTTGAGCACGATCATCAACAATGCCAAGAACACGACCGTGAACGGCAGGAGCATATCTGGATTCATGAAAGGGGACTTCTCGCAAGGCGGCTGGTCGAGCTTCATCGCGCTCACGACCGAGCCACAGAACAATGCGACCGGAGCCTTCCTCACCGCTCAGAGCGATCTCCAACAGCAGCTCGCCGATCAGCAGGGAGCGACCAATGCCGACCTCAATCGCGGCGGCGGATTCATGTCGTGGAAGAAATGCACCGACGTGAGCCCCGAAGCTTTGGCGATATATACCAAGGGCCAAGCTCCACCAGGAACGCACTATTCGATAGCGCACATCGACAACAAAGGCGGCATCAAATTCCAAGACTGTCACGTCGAGACTCCGGGGTCCGTCATCTCAGGCACATTGCAGAAACAGCTCGGCATACCGGCAGACCAGCTCAATATCGCAGACGAGTTCAATGAGATCATCGGCGCGCTCTTCTCTCAGCTCGTCGGCCAAGTGCTGACCGGCGGCCTCCATTCTGCGAGCCAGCCGTCATCGGGCCAGACTCAGTCCTTCATCAACAGGCTCGGACAAGAGAGCGTCGCACAGGCCACGTCGTCGGCGCAACAGCTCAAAGGCAGCCTGGACAGCTATATCGAGCCCGCAACCGACTACAGCTATGCATATAGCGCGGCATATAGCACCCTGCTCGACGGCCAAAACAAGTACAAAGCCGCTTTGAACGCGTGCAACGCTATCAACAACTCTTCAGCCGCGACAGCGATACAGCAGAAGCTCGCGACCGAGGTCAACCCTGCTGTAGCGTCAGCCAAAGCGAATGCAGACATCGCTAATGCAAAGTACGGAGCCCTCATCGACGCGCAGAATTCTCTCGACAATGCCAAGACGCCGGCCGAGCTCCAGAAGGCCAACAAGCTCATCGGCGACCTCCTGAACAACAAGACATCGACCAGCGCAGTCGTCACCGCTCGCGACGTTATCAATGCATCGAATGCTGCCGATGCGGCTTCGACCACCGCTGGAGGATGGCTCTCGGATGCGGCCACGTACCAGGGCATGTGCACGAACCCGGCTACCGCGACTTCGACGACACCTTAAATGAACATCAAACGCTACAGCACCAAGATCATATGCGCTCTCCTCGCCGTAGCGGCAGGGTTCGTCCTTTCGACGCACCAAGCGCACGCGTCTCTCACCGACATGCTCGGCTTGTCCAATATATTCGGCTACGGCATCAAAGACTTCGTCATCATGATGATGGCCGACATCTCGTACATGATCCTCACGATCGCGTCGTGGTTCGTCGGCCTCACCGGAACGCTCCTCAACGTCGCCATGTACTTCACGACGCACGTCGGCATATTCGTGAACAACACCCCGGTCATATACACCGTCTGGAGGATCATCCGCGACATCTCCAGCCTCATCCTCATCTTCTTCATCCTGATCGCTGCTATCAAGATGATACTGAACGTCTCAGACCCTGATTTCGGAAACTTGATCAAGAACATCATCATCATGGGCGTGCTCATCAACTTCAGCTTCTTCTTCACGAGAGTGCTCATCGACGCATCGAACATCGTCTCGCTCCAATTCTTCAATGCGATCGCTCCGACCAACTCGGCTTCGATGCAATGCCTCCCAGCGGTCAACGGCTCCGCGCCGGACAATGACCCGTGCACCAATCCAGCCGCGGCGGCAAAACAGCTCCTCACGAGCGGCGGCCTCTCTGATATATTCATGAGCGCTCTCAAAGTGACCACATGGTACGACACGTCGAAACAGCTCAACTCAGATGCGAATGGAGCGACGGACAAAGTAGGCAGCCCGGTGGTCAAGATACTGCTCATCACCGTAGCGGGCGTCGTCGTCATGATCTTAGCAGGACTCAGCTTCCTTGCCGTGGCCATAGTATGCATCGTGCGCCTCGGCGTGCTCCTGCTCCTTTTGGCCTTTTCGCCAATATGGATCGCTGCATATGCCATACCCAACCTCAAAGAATTCTCTGATATGTGGACGAAGCAATTCAAAGCCCAGCTCATATTCTTGCCGGTATATCTCTGCGTCATGTACGTAGCCTTGCGCATCCTCACCGAGAGCAACCTTACCAAGATCACGCAGTCCTCTCCGTCAGGGGATCTGAGCGACTTCATAAACCTCTTCGTCGGCTTCACGATCATCATCTTCATACTCAATTCGCCTTTGCTCATCGCGGCAAAAGCAGCTGGAGGAGGAAGCGACTGGACCAAAGGCATGTTCAATAGCATGAGGAAATGGACGCAAGCCAAGACTCAGACCGCGTTCAGGAGCGGCTGGATGAATACGGGCGGCCGCGCAGCGAGCGCCATAGCGAGGAGCGAAGGGCTAAAGAATCTCGCAAGCAGATCTATCGTCACCGAATATGCCTTGAAGGGCCTGAACGCTACGGGAGCGAAGTATGGCCAGAAGCTCCAGAGCCAAGTCAAAGCGCGCACTGATTATGCGAACTCGCTCGGCTTTGACCAGAACGCTGTCGCTCGCGAACAGGCTATCATTCGCCAGACTCGCGCCAATATAGCTAGCGGAGTGACGACGAAAGCATTGGGAGACATAGCAATACGCGCAGCTCAGACTCGCATAGACAATCTTAAGACGGCTCGACAGAGCAATTATGCTGACAGGATAGGGAGCCGCGGCTTGGATACGCTCTTTATGAGATACAGGAAGAATAAAGTCGGCGCGGCACAGATCCACTTGGGCGTATATGAAGGACAGATGAAAAAGCATAAGGCCGATATGACGAGCATCGACAAGGAGATAAATAAGATCAATGCTCAGATCAACGGCAGGCAGCAGCGCGGCGTGCCTCAGCCGGCTCAGACAGCGTCTCTCAACAATCTTGCGACTAGAAAGAACGCCTTGCAGGGCACGATCGATGCGCTCGAAGCGAAGATAGATCAGGCGAAGCTAACAAAATAAAACCATGGACGACAAATATCTCGACGAAAAATTCAAATCGCTCCCTCTCGACATACAAGAGGCTCTGACATCGACCGAAGTCGCTGAACAGGTCAAAAAGATCGGGCAGAAATACTTCTTGAAGATAGACCAGGAGTCGATCCTCTTCGACAGGATATCCGCCATCCTGCTCGGCATCACGAGCTCGAAGCGCTTCGTAGACATATGCTCGCGCGACGCTCACGT
>CAZSAV010000099.1:0-3234 GCA_964604805.1 uncultured Candidatus Saccharibacteria bacterium
CCTTCTTTCAGGATCTTTTCCTTTTCATTCGGTATGCCGTGGACGATCTCATCGTTCACCGACACGCATACAGCAGCCGGATACGGCCTATCGGCGCCATACGGCGTGTAGTCGAGAAAAGCCGAAGCGTCTCCGCCTTCGGCAATGAGCCTCCGGGCTTCATTCTCTATTTCGATCGCTGGAAAACCAGGCCTGACCATAGCGGCGAGCGCTTTCAAGATCGATGCATGCCGCTTGCCTCCTTCGCGGAGTATGGCTATATCGGCCTTTGTCTTTATCTGTATCATGAGGACACACTAGCTCAAACCGACCTGTTTCACAATGTCGGCGTGGACGACGTCGATCGGGCGTATGCCGTCGATATCGAGGAATGCGTAGCGCTTGTTAGTGCGGAAGAATTCGATCGATGGCTTCATGTCGGCTTCGAAATTCGAGAGGCGGTTCTTGATGCCGTCATGCGTATCATCGGCTCGGCCGCGAGCGAGGAGCCTCTTGGTCGCCTCTTCGTCATGGATGTCGAGGTAGATGACCCAATTCTTGCTCATGCCATAGAAGTCGAAGACAGAATCGATGACGATGGCTTCGGGGAGCCTGCGCGACGTGCCGTCGAGCACCATATGCTCGTTGCCGGTGAATTTCTCTATCATAACCCTGACCCAGTTATAGATGGCCAAGAATGAAGGCTGGAATCCGCCAGCGAGCTGTATCTTTCGCGCTTCCTTCTGGGTGAACGTGTCGCCTTCGATGAATTTGCGGAGCTCCTTCCCTGTCTCTACCGTGAATATCTCGCGGCTCGGATCCTTCTTCTTGAGGACGTCGATGAGCAATGCTGCCTGCGTGCCTTTTCCCGATCCCGAGCGTCCGACGAAGATGAATGATTGGGGCAACATGAGGTATTTCTTTTATATTCGAGTAATAAGTGAAGGTATTGTAGCAGTCGGGCATTCATTGTGACAAGGCGTGAATAAATACAAAAAAACGGGCTTTCGCCCGTTTTTGAAATTCGTGATTTGGATTTTGAGCTTGACCTAGTACTCTCGCATCGAGACCTGCGCATCCACCTTCTTCAAGAGGTCGAGAACGACCGAGACCACGATGAGGAGGGCCGTGCCGCCGATCGCCAACGACTTGTTGGACGTGAAGGCCTGCATGCCGAGCGGGAGGACGGCGATCACGCCGAGGAAGAGCGCGCCGACTAGAGTGATGCGGGTGACGATAGCGGCGAGGAAATCGCGGGTATGGTCGCCGGGACGGACTCCGGGAATGAATGCCCCCGAGCGCTGGAGATTCTCAGAGATGAGCTTGGGATCGAAGGTGACGGCCGTGTAGAAATAGGTGAAGAGGACGACGAGCACGAAGTAGAAGCCTCCGTATACCCACGGGTTATTGAAGAAGACCGTGAACGATGCCGCATATGAAGCGATGACCGGGTGCGCCGTCCAGTGAGCGAGGAAGTTCGAGATGATCTGAGGGAAAAGGAGTATCGAAAGGGCGAAGATGATAGGGATCACGCCGGCCTGATTGAGGCGGAGCGGGAGGTATGTCGAAGCGCCGCCGTAGACCTTGTTGCCGCGGACCTGCTTTGCATAGGTGACCGGGACAGAGCGCTCTGCTTCAGTGATGAAGACGACGCCGGCGATGACTGCGAGGCCTACGATGATGGCGATGGCATAGACAGGGATATTGGCGCTGTCATATGAAGCGATGAACTGGGTGGCGTCATTGGGGAGGCGCGAGACGATGCCGGCAAAGATGATGAGAGAGACGCCGTTGCCGATGCCGAACTCAGATATGAGCTCGCCGATCCACATAAGGAGGGTCGAACCGGCCGTGACCACGATGACGTTCATAGCGAATGCGCCAAACGAGAGGTGCGGCAAGACGCTCTGAGACTGGAGCAGGGTGATGAAGCCGATGGCTGAGACCGCAGCGAGCGGGATCGAGAAATAGCGCGAGTATGTAGAGAGCTTGATGCGGCCAGCTTCCCCTTCGTCGTGCATGAGAGCCTTCCACTTCGGGAACATCATGGTGAGGAGCTGGATGATGATGGTCGCCGTGATGAACGGTCCGACGCCGAGCATGACGATAGAGAGGTTAGATATGCCTCCTCCTGAGAATATATTCAAAAATCCGAAGAACTGGCTCGATGAGAGCAGTTTGGCGAGGGCCGATGCGTCGACGCTCGGTATAGGGATAGTGGCGAGCAAGCGGAAGATGACGAGAGCGAGCACCGTGAATCCGATGCGCTTCCTGAGCGTGGCATCCTTCAGGGCTATGGACATTTTTTCGAAAAAGTTTTTCATATTTCGTATTGGTTACCTCTCCATAGTACTCTCTCCCCTCTCTCTCTGCGCTACGCTTTTGCTTCTTTCTTTACAGGCTTCTTCTCGGCTTTAGCCGGAACGTCTTTCTTTTCTGCCTTGACCGGAGCGGCCTTTTCTTTAGCGGCAGGAGCTTTCTTTGCTTCTTTCTTCTCTGCTGTTTCCGGAGCTTTGATAGATGGGCCAGACTTCTTGACCTTGGCGACGACCGTCGATTTGAGCGGGGTCACCGTGCCTCCTGCTTTGACGATCTTTTCCTTGGCAGACTCTGAGATAGAGCAGCCGCTCACATTGAAAGCTTTGGTGACATCGCCGTCTCCGAGGATCTTGACCATCGGGTTATAGCCCGACTTGGTCGATACGAGTCCCTTTTCGATGAGCGTAGCCGGAGAGACTATGTCCTTTGCTGAAAAGGCCACATCGAGAGCAGCGAGGTTTATGACGACTGGGCGCTCGGCGATAGACTTCTGGAGATTGACTCCGCGTCCGCGCAATTTCGGTATGCGCTTGATGATGTCCCTCCATTCTGGACGGCGCTTGTTGCCGGCGCGGGCCGACTGGCCCTTGCCTCCGCGGCCTGCGGTCTTGCCGCGCTTGCCGCCGCGCGCCACGATGGTGCGCTTCATATTCGGATTCTTACGCTGTAGTTGATGTATTTGCATGGAAATGATTTAGGCCTTCGGTGCCACTGCTGCCTTCGCCGCTTTGCCCGGATTCAATGAGGCGCGAGTCGACTTATTGAGCTTCTTCAAGGCCTCAATGGCTGCGCGGGCGTTGCTCAAGCGGTTCTTGCTGCCTGAGAGGAATTTGGCGCAGATGTCCCTGATGCCGGCGAGCTCGATCACAGCGCGAGCCGACGAGCCTGCCACGACGCCGCGTCCGCGGGCTGGGAAGAGCTTGATGATGGCGCTCG
>CAZSAV010000100.1:0-3202 GCA_964604805.1 uncultured Candidatus Saccharibacteria bacterium
CGGGCGTGTAGGCGTCGAGGATGCCGTCGCGCGTCTGGTCGGTGCGGAGGTATCCGGACGTGTAGACGAAGTCGAATGGCCCGAAGCGGTTCCGCAATGCGATGCCGGTGCGGCGAGCGTGAGCTACGCCGTCCTCGGTGAGCGGGATCTTGTGATCGGGTATGCCTTTGACGCAAGCCCGGGCTTCGTCGTCTGCGAAATAGGTGCTGCCTTTTTCGCTTTGTTGCGCATCGATTCTGCGTGCCGTACGACCACGAGTAGATCGGGGTCCGTCGTATTGATGAGTGGTGCTGTCATATCTGTTATTTACATTACATATTTTTTGAGAAATGTCAATATATGAAAAGCCCCGTCTCGCTGAGACGGGGCATATGCTAGCGCTTTCTGCGCTTGGGGCGCAGGCGAGGCTTGCGCACGGTGTTCTTGTGGGCCAGGCGATAGACGGTCTCGTATGAGGTCGTCGTCGCTTTATCGAAGCGGATATGGTCGGGGAAGCAGTTCGTGAGATGGAACGAATTTCCGAACCACGAATGGTATCCGGCAGGGAACGGGTTATCGGCCCATTTGATGTCGAATATCTGCATCTCGACCACGATCCGTTCGGAATGCGGGTCGACCAGCACATCGGGCTGGACGAGCTTGGCCGACGTCGCTTTGATGTCCTTGAATCGCGCGAAGTATTTGAGGAAGCGGTTCCGTTTCGCCTTTTCGAGCTTCGAGACCGCATCGAATACATCGAGATATCGCAGGATGAACTTGTCTGCGACCAAGGGCTTCTTGATGCCGGCGCGGTAGGCGCCTGCTCCCGTCTCCACGAATCTTTCGTAGAGCGAAACGATATCCTTGCCGCGCGGGATCTCGCCGAGCATCGATGACACGTCGTCGGCGCGCTCCCCGAGGGCATCCGAGATCTTGCTCACGAACACCGCACCTTGTCGGAGGAATGCATCCATGAGAGTCAGGATCTTTTCGGGGCCTGCGCCCTTGGCGAGACGGGTCGAGACGAGAGAAGCGAGCTCGCGCCGTATGGCGATGAGGCGCTCCTTCTGTCCGGGCGTCTTGACCTGGACGCCCTGGGGGTCGAGGTTGGCTTTGGTAGCGGCCAGGAAAGTGCCGAGCGATTCGTCGTAGAGGCCAAAGACGGCCCCCGATATATTGCTCTCGACGAAGCTGCCGCGCGGGTCCTTGAGATAGAGGCCGAGCAAAGCCATGTCGATCGGCTCGTACTTCTTGATCTTGACCGAACGTCCGACAGCGACCTGCCTTCCTGCGCTGTCTTTGCCTGAGCGCACGACGCAGACGCCTTCTTCTCCGCGGGATTCCGCTTCGGCGACGTACGCATCGAGCTCTCGTCTGTTGAATATGACCTTGCGATCGACGACCCGAGCATTGAGGTCGCATTCGCGCAGATATACGGCAAGCTCGTCGAGGATCCAATCGACCTTGAGATAGTCGATCGGCATCCGGGCGAGCGATATCATATTCTCGGCTTGGACTCGAGGCGGCTCCGACCATGTGGACGGATGCGCGATAGCGAACATGCCGTGGAATACGAGCGTGAGCCGCATGTCGGGAAGCGCGGCATTCCATTTGAAGAGCCGCGGATCGGCGAGATATGACTTCAGGACTCCATCGTCGATGCGAGTCTGCCCGTCTTTCGGCCAGAAGCCGTTCTTGGCGGGTATGCGCATCTGGACGCGGTTGAAGCCGGCCAGGTGGCGGTGCATGTGATTCGCGATCTCGGCGTCGCCGATCATGACCGGCAATCGTTTGATCGTGTCGGCGAGGTCAGGGAACATCCTGAGGTCGTATGGCGTGAATTGGCGGGTGAAGGCTCTGCATACTCCCGGTCCGTTGTGGAGCTGGAAGCGGTAGCCGTTCACTTTCTCCGATGCGCGCACATACATGACGCAATCGTCGCGCTCGAATTCTATCCCGCCGGTGCCGTCGATGAAGACGGGATTGGGCGAGGCGATCGGGCGGCCGAACCTCGGCGGCTCTCCGTGGAGATAGATGCCGGTGTGGTATTCCATGAATGACCGGAGCTCTTCGTCGGACGCTTTGGACAGCTCCGGGGCGTAGCGGGAGAGCTCTTCTCTGATCTGTGAGCATGCAGGATGGTCGTCCTGGTTTGCGGCGAACATCGCCGCGAGGATGCGCTCGCGCTTTTCGGGTTGGATATGCTTTCCCATAGTTCCTTTCGTTTTTTGGTTCTTGTCGTCTGTGATTCTTCTAACATAAAATATTACCCATGTCAATTTGTAGCGCTATGGCAAATCGGCGGGATGTGATATAACTTCACCAGATGCGCGATATGCGCACAAAGAAAGGAAGGTGCACATGGGCAAGAACAATAGACCCAATGCGATATGGTATATATATCCGCTCGACGGCCCGACCAACGAAGCGATCGCCGCTCAGCTGTCTGAAGAGGATGCGTGCCGCGATCAGCTCTGCAACGACGGCAAAAAGCGCAACCTATGGAGATGCGACCATCCGTTCGTGGCATTCCTCAGGCGCTCGAGCCTCGGCGGCGGGCTCAAGTTCCTTGTCTTCGTTCGCGAAGGCAAATACGGGCAGATACGCCCATGGAAGCTCGAAGAGCTCGTCAAAAGCATGCGCAAGAGGCCAGCGGTCCTGCGGACCCGCCTCAATGCTCCCAAGCGGCCGCCGCTCACCTGATGCCTGCCCCGTTCTCGATATCTCGAGACGGGGCTTTTCTTTGGTACGCCGAAGACCCGAGCCCGTCGAGGGGCGAAGGAGACTTTGGTACGCCAAAGCTTTAGCGGCGGCGGTTATGATAGAATATCTCTATGACAAAGCGCGGCTTCACCTTGATCGAGCTCTTGGTGGTCATATCGATCATCAGCCTGCTCTCGAGCATCGTCCTCGCCGGCGTGTCGACTGCGCGGGCAAAGGGCCGCGACGGCAAGCGCTATGAGGAAGTGCACCAGATCGATCTGGCTATCCAGCTCTACATAGCGAACAATGGCCACGCGCCGTATCTCGGTAATCATAATTGCAGCGCAGAATCCAACAGCGGCTCGACATACAATAGCGGCTGCTATGCGATCTCAAATTCGGGAGCAACTGATCCAGCTAAATTCGCGTGGGATAGATTCGTCTTCGATATCCAGCCATACATGGCGAAGGTTCCAAACGATCCGTGCGGCACGGACTGCGGGTCGGGCGCATCGCTCCT
>CAZSAV010000101.1:0-3123 GCA_964604805.1 uncultured Candidatus Saccharibacteria bacterium
AGGTCGGTCGTAAGATCGGTTCCGCCGAGATATTTTTGCAATAGTACGGCGAAGATGGCATTCGGCAGCCGGTAGTCTCCGTTTCCGATGGTCTTTGCGCGGTTTGCGACGCGCATCATTCTTTCAATGTTCATATAAACCTAATCTGGTTTGTTGTGCGTGTGAATCCTGAAGCGAATCTGCTTCAGCCTGAAAACACAGTACATAAATTACTGTGATATGTCAAGTATGGTATCCGGAATCGAGGAAAATAGCTCGGGGTTCTTATTTAATTTCGAGCGTTTTTGCTACGGTATGCAGCTCCTCCTGGAATTTTCGCGTTTTTTCAATAAATTGAGCAAGCTCGGGTTTCGCAGCTAGAATGATGTCGGTCTGCGTGCTGTCGAGCGCGACATCGATACTACGAGCGATACCCGAAAGATTCTCCTTAAGCAGTTCTGCTTGGGCTTGTTCGCCCGTGCCCGTCATGTTTTCCCATGTTTTCATAGCGATATGTATTAGATGATAAGGATGATGACAATAAGTATATACCTTTGAATATGCGTGTAAATATCATAGAGGTGCATATTCGCATGCTTGTTTGTAATAAAAAACCCGCCTACGGTTCTGACGTAGAAGCGGGTGTTCTTGTTTAGGCACATGCCAAGAATCGGAGCCGTAGCAGATTGCCGTGATGCGCTACCAATTGCCGACGCTGATGTCGCCCGAGCCTATGGCTTGCATCGAGGGGCGATTTGTTACGTGCGTAACATCGATGTCGCCAGATCCTACGACGGACAAGGAGGCATTTTCGGCTTTTCCGCCGAATTTCACATCGCCGGAACCCATCACATTGACTGAGAGATTGCGAACGGCGCCGTTTTTGATGTGGACGTCGCCTGAACCTTGGACGTTGACGTTCAGATTTCCGTTGACGTTAGCGACGCTGATGTCGCCTCCGCCTTGGATGCTGAGCGTAGCATCGCCGATCTTTCCGATCGAGAAGTCTCCATCGCCGCGGACGCTGGCTTGAACCGGTCCCTCTGTATCGCCGATGGTGGTTTTGCCGTCAATGTTTTGCGCGCTCACCTGGCATCCTCGCGGGACCGTGATGCTCACCTTGGTAGAAGACGACCCTTTACCGCCAGATATCGAGAAGATATTGATATTCCCGCCTGTCGCTACGACATGGGAACCGCGGATCGCGCCACTAATGAAGATTCCGCCGCGGCCATTCGAGATATTCATACCCGAGCGACAATCTCTGCCGCTGACATCGTTGCTCACCACAATTAGGCGTTCGCCACTTTGAGCGAACCTGATGGCATCGACTCCGGTCTCGGCGCCTTCGACCATGATCGAGAGCTTGTCGCCGACGGCGATATCGACGTCTGCAGAGATCCCATTGATATCGACAGCGCGTCCGTTGAAAACCAGAGGACCGACCTTCTTCAGCTTGTTGTTTGCAGGAGTTCCCGAGGAGGGAGTACCGAGGCTGATGGTGCCAGGCCCGTTATTCACGATTTCATTTGTCTCAACATCGCACCAGCTGCCGTCAGCAAAGACGACTCTGGTATTGTTGATCTGGTTGACCTGTTTCGTGGAGAATACTTTTACTCCGTTTATTATCGCTACCGGATTCATCACAAGTTCCTTTTGTTTCAGGTTGTTTGATTGTTTGAAATGTTCAGATTCCTGTCAGTGACAGCTGACTTTGCTGCAACCTATGATATCACGTATTATGATATAAGTCAAATTATATTTGGGAGTATCAACAGCGATCAATGTTAAAAATAAAAAAACCGCTTCAAGACTTTTGTATTGAAGCGGGAGGTCGATTACAGCTCTTGCGGATAGAGCGTTTCAGCTGATTCGGTCAGATGATGTCGGGGGATCCCTCGATCGATTCCCAACCGGCGTAGGCTTTTTTCTGAAGGACCGTCGAATAATGGACGGCGATGCAATCTTGGAATGCAGAGCCTGCTCGAGCATACCCGATGATGATGTCGTCGCTCGGCGCACTCGGGCAGAGTTTCCTGAGCTCGTCGATCAGGGCGGTTTTGAATGCGCGGTCGAACATATGTCCCTGGCCTACCACGACCGCTAGGGCGAATGATTGTTCAGAGCCAGCGGGTTTGGGTTGATTCCCAAAGTAGTATGGAGGCTCGGTCGGGGTCCAGTAGATACGTTTGGCTTTAATGCTCATAGTTTTAATCTAAACAGATTATGACATTTGAATATGTAATTGTCAATAAGTAGAGGCGTATTAAATATGTGCCATATATATTTTGCTTATTTGTTCACCTGATGAGCGGCGCTCGGTCAGCTTCATGGTAAGATTGTTTAATGTCCAATAAAAAGATCTCGAGCGGCACAGTGCACGCGATCCCGTCAGACATGCGGGATGCTTTGTCTTCTGATGCGAAATCATTGGCGGCATGGGAAGACATCACGCCGCTCGCTCGTAACGAATGGATCTGCTGGACGACTTCTGTGAAGAGGCCCGAGACGAGGCGAGAGCATGTGACAAGGGTAGTCTCCGAGCTCAAGCAGGGGAAGCGCCGCCCATGCTGTTGGGCGGGGTGCATGCATCGAACAGATAAGGCGTTGAGTCCTACGCAGAGATTCGTCATGAGCCAGCGGTCAAAGAAGTGATCCATAATGTCGTGTCTGATTAAGATACGGTGGAATTATTATTTTAATTTTAAAAACTATGAAACAAATCACCCCGAATCTATGGTTCGACCGCAGTGCCAAGGAGGCAGTAGACTTTTATGTCTCGATCTTTCCAGAGAGCAAGGTCATCTCGACAACCTATTATCCAAAGAGCGTTGAGGAAGGCCTGGCGGATTTTCAAAAAGAATTCGCTGGAAAAGTTTTGGCGATCGATTTCGAGCTTAGCGGAAACAGATTTGTCGCCATCAATGCCGGTTCCGAATTCAAGTTCAATGAATCGGTGTCATTTTCGGTGCCATGCAAAGACCAAGCGGAGATCGACTATTATTGGGAACGGCTTTCTCATGTAAAGGAGTCAGAGCAGTGCGGATGGTGCAAGGACAAGTATGGTCTCTCGTGGCAGATCGTGCCGGAGAATATGGATGAGCTCATGAAAAAAATGAAGGATAAATACAAAAAGCAACCTAT
>CAZSAV010000102.1:0-2149 GCA_964604805.1 uncultured Candidatus Saccharibacteria bacterium
TTATTTCAACTCTACCTTGCCGCCTGCGGCTTCGATCTGCTTCTTGATGTTCTCTGCGTCTTCCTTCTTGACGGCATCCTTGAGGAGAGCCGGGGCTGCGTCGACGAGGTCCTTGGCTTCCTTGAGTCCGAGGCCGAGGAGCTCTTTGACGACCTTGATGACGGCGATCTTCTGGGCGCCTGACGAGGCGAGATGGACCGCGAATGCGCTCTTCTCTTCGCTGGCTGCGGCTGCTGCGGCCGGAGCGGCTGCTGCAGTGGCCTGGGCCGAGACGCCGAACTTCTTCTCGAGCGTCTTCACGAGCTCGGAGAGGTCGATGACCGAGAGCTTCTCGATCGATTCGACGAGGGCCTTGAACTTTGCAGGGATCTCTACTGGTGCGTTATTTTCCATGATAATTGATTAGAGTTGGTTATTAAGCTGACTTCTTGCTGATCTGGTCGAGAGCGATGACCAAGCCCTGGATAGGGGAGTTGATCACGTTGACCAGCATGCCGTACAAGGTGTTGAGCGGCGGGATCGAAGCGATGGCCGTCATCTCTTCCTTGTTCATGTACCTCTTCTCGAAGACTCCTCCGAGGATGGTCACCTGGTCTTTGAATTTCTTCTGGAACTCGTATATGCCGCGGGCCGGTGCTACCAGGTCCGTGCCATAGACGACTCCGCATTCGCCGATCATATCCGGCATCGTTCCCTCGTATTTCTTGCTGTCGAGGGCGCGAGCTATCAATGTCTTTTTGGCGATGAAGAAATTGACGCCGTCCGCCTTGAGGGCGCGGCGCATGACCGTCGAGTCCGCGACTTTGAGGCCGTGGACGTTCACGAAGACGAGCGACTGCGCGCCTCCCATGAGCGTCTCGAGCTTGCCGAGGATCTCTTTCTTCTGTTCTTTTGTACGTGCCATGTTTTGTAGATCCGAAACCCAAAGCTCGAAACCCGAAGCACATTCGACGTTCGAATTTGGCTTTCCGGATCCGCTTCGGATTTCGACATTCGAAATTCGTGCTTGTAATATCGACCTCGGCCTGACGAAATAGAGTGTTACCTCGGAAGGTCTTCCTCCGGCGCTATCCCTCGAGGGGAAGCGGACGGATGCCTTCTGTCTGTGGCCTTGCCGAAGATACTACACTATCTATATGAAGAAATGCAAGGCTGCTGTTTCGGCGCCGTAACCTTTCAAATCGGGAGCTTTCTGGTAGAATACAAGCCACACAGCATAATGAATACCATGGACACCCTCACCGCATTGTTCGGCAACCAGGCTAAGATCAAGCTCCTGCGTCTTTTCCTATTCAACGAGTCGACTGCCTTCGTCTTGAAGGAAGTGTCGGAGCGCACCAAATGCACGTCAGCGACGGTCAGGAAGCGAAACGTCTCGAAAGAGGTGCAGGTCATGCGCCGCAAGAAGATGGTGACCAAGAAGATCGAAGGGCAGGGCTTCATCCTCAATAATAAATTCCCGTATCTCGACCCGTTGAAGGGCCTCCTCACCATAACCAGCCTCCATGCCGACGAATCATTGGCCAAGCGCTTCACCAATGCCGGCAAGATCAAGCTCTTCGTGGCATCGGGCGTCTTCATACAGAACTGGGACTCGCGAGTCGACCTTCTCATCGTCGGCGACGACCTCAATCTGTCCAAGATCGAGTCCGTCATCCGCGTCATCGAGTCGGAGATAGGGAAGGAGATCGCTTATTCGGCTTTTGAGACCCAGGATTTCGAATATCGCTACGGCATCCATGACCGTCTGGTGCGAGATATCCTCGATTATCCCCATGTCACTCTGCTCGACAGGCTCGGAATCGAGGTCAAATAAGCCTTTTTCTATCCACAGCTCCCGGATTGGCTCCGGGATTCAATGCTATAATTAACTCCATTACAAAGGTTAATTAACAGTCTATATATAATCATGATGTTCATTCAAAATTGGGGCGATGTCTTCACTCAGTCGCTCCAGGGCGTATGGTACGGCGTAGCGAGCTTTTTGCCGAACCTGATCATCGCTCTCGTAATATTCGCTATCGGCTGGGTCCTCGCCGCGCTCATCGAGAAGCTCGTCGAGAGCCTGTTCAAGGCGCTCAAGATCGACGCAGCCCTGAAGAGCGCAGGCCTCGAAGAGGTCGTCAGGCGCGCAGGTCATAACCTCACC
>CAZSAV010000102.1:2159-3112 GCA_964604805.1 uncultured Candidatus Saccharibacteria bacterium
TCGTCGTCATCGTATTCTTGATGGCTTCGTTCGATGTCCTCGGCTTGGAGCAGGTCAACAGCTTCCTCCGCGACGTCGTCAATTATCTCCCGACCGTCATCGTCGCTGTGCTCATCCTCATGGTCGCCATCGTCGTCGCGAACGCCATGCAGAAGCTGGTCGTTGCGAGCGCGAAGGCAGCGAACATCAAGTCTGCAGAGCTTCTCGGACGCATCACCAAGTGGGCGATCTGGATATTCGCTCTCCTCACCGCTCTCTTCAATCTCGGCATCGCTCCGGCTCTGATCCAGACGATCGTCACCGCAGTCCTCTACGGAGCTGCATTGGCTATCGGCTTGGCATTCGGCCTCGGAGGAAGGGAGACCGCTCAGAGGCTCGTCGACAAGACGGCTCATCATATCCTCGAGAAGGAATAGTAGAATCGTCCGTTTCAAAAGAGCCCCTCCGGGGGCTTTTTTGCGGCCTCTGTTTCTGTGCGACTTATAGATAGAGCAGTCATCGTATTGAGGCGAATATATCCAATATATCTGCCTTCATTGCGGCTTTACCTATCCCCACGTTCTCCCCAACCCGTATATATGCCGATAGGTATTGACATATATATAGCCGTGCGTATACTTATCTGCACTACCGAATGAATACAAAGATAAACCTCGCACATACGCGGCCATAGCCACACTCCAGTGATGGGGCGTAGCTCGTAGCCGCTTAGAAAGCGGTTTTTCTTTTAAAAGGCTGAAACGACTGAAATTTGACAATCTCATACATGAAATCAAGTAAAGTCTCGCTTCTCTCTGTAGTACATGGAGAAGCGGGGTGTCCGCAGGGGCTCGGGTCGAGCTTCTGCGGGCAGAGCGATGTAGGTAAAGAAGCAACAAGCGGTTTTTAGATTTCCTAATAGGAAATTTAAGGGCGTATGGTGGATGCCTTGGCTAGAAAAAGCGATGAAGGAC
>CAZSAV010000103.1:0-2774 GCA_964604805.1 uncultured Candidatus Saccharibacteria bacterium
CGAATTGCAACTTTTGTTTTCAATTGTTTATTCTGCATCAAAAAAGCCGCTCATACCGAGCGGCATATTCAATAATGGTCCCTGCCATACGTATTGTATTTTTCGCTCACATCCTTATCCACCGCATCCTGGACTTTCTTCTTCAGCGCCGGCTCCCGCTTGTTATGCGCGTCGTATTCAAAGCTCTTCGGGTCGTCATAGAGCTTCATATATTCAGCCCCAAAATCAGTGCCATTAATGACGGCTCTCGCCGCGCTCCGCACGATATCGGCGGTCGCGCTCGAAAGAGTGCTCGCCGGCGCATCCTTGAACTGTTCAGCATGCGCTACTTCTGATACGAATTGCTCGTATATCCTGAGGCCGATGTCCTCCGGGTCGATATAGACGGTGTTGTTGAGAGCATTGTAATTGGCGCGGTGGTATTGGTTGCTCATGAAGAGGTCATGGTCGCTGTCCTGCCAGCGAACATGCGGACTGCCGCATGACCGTTCGATCCTCCAGAGCTCGTCATGCAGTCGCTTCATGAAGAAGGACTGCTTCAGAGCCCATTTGCTAATATATTCGAATTGGAACAGGCCGCCGAGCTCTTTCGGCTGTGAGCGGTAGAATTCCCCTATCTTCTGCATATCCCATTCCTGGATGCTGTTTGGTACGGGCACACTATTCTTCTTGCACCATTTGATCGTCATGTAGCGCGCGATATAGTTGCGCTCGGTCGCATTGAACTGCTCTTTGCCTGAAAAGACGTTCAGTATATGCTCCGTCTCTTTGTCAGAATGGGTCCATTCATGCCCTGCGCCCGCCTTCGATTCATGGACTTTGTCGCGGAATTGGTATGCATGATTGATGACGAGGCCGACGACGACGGCCGCCACCGACTGGGCGAGCAACCGAAGATAACTGCGCTTCTTCTTTGCGTCGGGCATCTTTTCGAGCACGTGCTCGGCGAGGTCGCGCTGTACGGCAGTCGAGAATGCGCCCAATTCTTTCTCAGGGACTTCGATAGGTTGCTCCTCGGCTTCCATGATCGGCGCTTTTTCCATAGCATGATTATACCTTTTGAACCCAAGCCCGTATATGCGATAAAAAACCGCAGGGAGCATGTCCCTGCGGCAGTTGTGATCCTAGCTCGCAACCGAACCGTAGACGCGCGCGGTCTCTTGGGCGATCCACTCCAACGCCCGTTTTCGACCAGTCTTAATCGTCTCGCGCAATTTTGGCATGAGCTCAGCTCGCATCTCTCGGCGGAGTTCTTCGCGATGCTTGGGGTTGATATCACCTACGATCTCGAGCATGGGTTCGATGATGACGCTTTCCAGATTGCCTGGCTTCAGGCATCCGGCCATAGCGCGCTTGCAATAGGCGACGAACTGCGTCCGCGAATACATCCGGCGCGTGACTTCGTCGCTCCCCATCTGGGAGCTCACGATCTGGATAGCCGGCATATTCCATTCGCGGGCAAGGTCGATCGTCACGACGATCCAGCGCCAATACTCTCCATACGGATCGGCAGTTGAGATCATCGGGGCATATACCTGCTCGAACATCCCTTGGAGCCCGGCTTTCATGAGCTTCTTGGCGATAGCGAGATCCTCCGGGTCGATCGGTCCCAAGTCTGCCCCGACAGAATCTTTGGTCTGCTCGAGCATCCACGGGATCATGTTGGTGAAATCGCGCGCCGACAATATCGGCACCGAGCGCCTATTCCTCTTGAGTCGCTTCGCCATGATGCCCGATACGCGCTCGCCGAACTCGGCAGTGAATGCTTCGTCGTTCTTTTCCTTTTCGCTCCGCGGCGAACCGAGCTTCGCGCGGATCTGATTGTTGAGCCGATTACCTCGCTCCTCGACCATCCGCAGATGGGCGATGAGAAGCGTCTTGATGGCGTCTACTGACAGCGTTTTCCGCGCATGTGCGGCTGCATTATCTTTCATTCGATCCTTCCTTTATTGTTGTTCGTTTGTGCGTATCTATCCTAAAAATATAATGATGTATTTCTAAGTTTATGTCAATATTCAATCCGAGGCATAAAAAAGCCCTGTAGCTGAGCGTAGTGCTCTGCTACAGGGCTATGAAGTCACTCTTCGATCACGATATCGAAATTCCGATCCCCTTCATTGTCCCCTTTTTCGCGTATCCACTGGCGCCACGAGTTCTCTGCAGCGCCGATGAGGGTCCCTTTCAATACCAGCCAGAAGCCTCCGAGACCGAGAGGATTCGGTATCCTTTCGATCTCATGCCGCCCAGGCGGGATCGTCGTCTTTCGTTCTTCGCGCGTTTTCTTCGAAGCATCGATCGCTTGCCATTCGCGGTTCAGTGCCATGAACATATATTTGCCTTTCTCTTCTCGGTAGTTCAGGCCTTCGCAGGCTCGCGCACATCCTCGACCGGCCAATCGCCCGGGTAACTATGTTTGACGGCTTCCAAGCCCAGTATCGAACCGAGGAATTTTTCTTCCTTCGAATCGAAATAGCCTCGCTTCGCCACCTTGCCTGTCGCTTTCGAGCGGCTGAGGAGTAATGCGCCGTAAGGCCCATACCCTCGCTCCGGACGTGCAGTCCAATGCGCCTGTCCATTCGCAAATAGGAAATCCGTATCTGCGGTCGAGACGACCGTGCATGAGAGGGCTGTCACGCTGAAGCCCGAGTCGAAGATATGCCTCTGCCATTCTTCCTTGGTCGGTCCCCAATTGATATCGAACTTGATGCCGATTATTCTGAGAAGTTCGATAAAGAATCTGAATTCCGTTCCAGTCGTGCGGTCCATATGTCCTT
>CAZSAV010000103.1:2784-3024 GCA_964604805.1 uncultured Candidatus Saccharibacteria bacterium
TTGTTATTGTTTGTGAGTACTAAAAAACGCTGCTTTTAATAAAAGCATGATATATTACAATAGTCAAATATTGTCTTCGATACTTTTTGTGGAGATGCTGGGAATTGAACCCAGGTGCAATCAGCGCCTGTCGAACGAATCTACGATGGTAGCGTGCCTTGGTGTCTGAGAGTGCCGTTATGAAAGCGCGCAAAACGCGGCACTCCGATCTCGAAGGTTCAGGAAGCGGGGCGAGGAGGC
>CAZSAV010000104.1:0-2590 GCA_964604805.1 uncultured Candidatus Saccharibacteria bacterium
TCTCTTCTATGGCTTTGCGGAGAGGGCCTTGCCCTGAGCCTGTCGAAGGGTTACCTCTACCGACCAAATGCTCCTGACCTGCGAAGTCTTTGAGGGTTTGGGGGCGAATTTTATTTGCTAAGGGTTCCATGTGGTATTGCGCCCGTCCTGCGAAGCTTCAGCGAAGCAGGAAGGGGTTCCATACCGGAATCATACTCTTTTTTTGCAAGATGTGAACGAGTGTTCACTAGATTTATTTATAAATAAAAAACCGGACGCTCGCGCGTCCGGCACTTCTACCATCACAACGACATCTTCACCAGCTCCTTCGTATGGAGGATGCGATCCGTATTGCAGTCCTTGAGCGCCGCCAGCCTGGCGTGGTTGCAACCGAGGAGGTCCTCGAAGGTCATGATGCCCGCTTTGGTGAGCGCTTTGATCTCTTTGGGATTGAGAGGGGCGATATTTAGACCATTCTTGAGATAGACGCTTCGCCGCTCGTCTCGGAATGCGGGCGAATAGAGCTTGTTGACCCTGTCGATCCATGCCTGGGCGGATTCGATATCCCTGATGATGCCGAGGACCATCATATCTTCGCCCTTGCTGGCATTGAATACGGCGGCGACCACGTAGCGCTCGCCGCGGTTATTGAGCTCGAACCTGACCATATCCTTTCCGGGGATGCAGGCTCGGAATCCCGGGATATTGATGAGGACGTCCCCTTCATTGGGGCCGATCGAGTATGCGAGGCCGTGGCCGACCAGGTCGATATGAAAGCCGTTGCCGTCCGTCATAGTGAAAGCGCGTATCGTATGCATAGAACATTTCCTTTCTGGTAGAGATAGTATATGAATCCGGGTAGATGTCAAAATCTGCATTCAGATTGCACGTAATCGAACACATGCCGAAAGATTGACAATTCCTATATATATTGTAGATTCAACACAGAAAATGCTACCGATAGGTCTCGATCGGCCATATGGCCAGAGAGCATGCAGAAAACATCAACAGAAAGAACGTACTATGAAAAAACAAAGTGCCTGGATGCTTCATGACGAAGCGCGCGCCTTGCGGATGTGGGGAACCCTCATCGCAAGCGGCATCGATGCAATTGAGGCCGCCAAAGCCGTATTCAAATCCAAAACGCTCTTCACTCCGGAGATGCAGACCATCGCCAAGCGCATGAGCGAAGGGGTATCCCTCGCTGACGCCATGAGCGACATAGAGGGATTCTCCGGCTTCATCCCCGCTCTGCTCACCGAAGGCGATCCGGAAGCGACGCTCGAAGAGCGCCTCTTCATCGCGAGCGGCATCATGCGCCGAGCGAGCATCGTCACGCATGTGACCGGCTCGACGGAAAAAGGATCTGAGATCCTCTTCTTCGGCGTCCTCGGCTCGCTCTGCGCTCTCGGCATTCCCCTGTCGCAAAGCCTGCGCCTCGCAGGAGACCAATACCTTTTTGCCGCCGAAACGGATGCGATCGTACGAAAGGCAGTGACGGAGGGCGAAGCATTGACCACGGGCATGGAATGCGTACCGAACAAGTTCGATGACGTCTCTCTGAGCTACATCGACATCGCAACCCAGTGCGGCACCCTGCCTGAAGTCTGCTGCGACCTCATCGAGCTCAAGTCGCACATGGCGGTCGCCGGCGCGGCTCCGGCGCGCGCAATGAGCAATAACACCTTCGTCACTCTCGCTGATGCGGCGCAATTCAGCTTCTTGGTCTTGTGCATCGAATCCGGAGCATCGATCCTCCAGGCGGTCAAGATGGTCGCGAAGAAGCCCACTGCTGACGGCAAGCTCGACTTCGCCAGCCTCTCGGAGCATATCGCGACCGGCGATCTCACCCTGAGCGAAGGCCTCGAGAAGGCAGAATTCCCCGCTTTCATAGTGAGCCTCATCCGCCAAAGCGAGGAGCATGGCGATCCTGAAGGCATGCTAAAATGCATCGCCGACTACCTGACCTGGGACCTCTTCGGCGTCGAACCGGAAAAGAAACCCAAGCTCGAACAGGTCTAGAGCGACATATGCCCGATCTCTGATCGGGCATTTTTTATGCACGAAAAAACCCGCCGAAGCGGGTCGTTTCGCAAGAACGATATTACTTGTTCTTTGACTGCTCAATCGCCTGGAAGGCGGCGGCAGTGTTCGAGTAACGGGTAGAAGGGACGACTGCGAGGGCTGAAGACGTATTGTCTCCGGCGACGCAAGCGACCTTCGAACGCGCGCAGCCTATCTCGAGGGAGACGCTGGAGCCGACATCCTTGGATGAGGCTACCCAGGTCGCCTTTCCGTCATTGGCAGTTGAAGCCGCGACGGTTCGGACGAGGGCGTACGTATTCGGGTTGCTCGAGACCTTCTTGATGAGGTTCACGCTCACAGTCTTAGACGGATAGTTCCGAGTAGACCAGCGGACGTTCCACACCTGTCCGACCTCGATGGTTCCCTTCACCGGACTGGCGAGAGAGATCGAAGCGCTCGGCTTCGAGCGCACCTGGGCGCCCAAGGTGCGCGGTTTCGAGCACCTGCTCGCGGCGCTTCAGGACGCGCCGCTGCGGCTCGTGGTCACGCTGGGCTCGGTCATCGGGCGCTTCGGGTTGCGCGGGCA
>CAZSAV010000104.1:2600-2965 GCA_964604805.1 uncultured Candidatus Saccharibacteria bacterium
GGTGCCCGTCACCGGACTGGCGAGAGAGATCGAAGCGCCGGCTGCCGTAGCGGCATGGGCGGTCGGGGCGAGCGTGCTCGCGACGACCACGATGCCGAGGAGGACGACGAGGACGAGGAGGTTCCTAAGGATTTTTGACATAATTGTGAAAATAACGCGTTATATTGATAACGGGTGTATTATAGCACAATATGAGACTTTGTCAAGTATATTCCCTTCATTCATTCCTTTCCTATCGAATACAGGCCATTTTGCATAAGCATACAAAAGAAGGTAGGATGATACTGCTCTCTTTTTTATTTGAAAATACGGGCGATTAGTTAAGTGGCATAACTGCGGTCTCCAAAACCGCTGTCGGGGGTTCG
>CAZSAV010000105.1:0-2940 GCA_964604805.1 uncultured Candidatus Saccharibacteria bacterium
GATCGGGATTCGTCGCAAAGACGATCATCCAGCCGCTCGTCGATGCGCTGAACGAAGAGCTATGGCTCAGTACGCGCGAACAGAGCGCGACCGTCATATATTCGTTCCGCGACCGGTCATCAGAGCCGGATGCGCCAAAGAAGGCGATATAGCGCGACACAGGGACCTTCCGGTCCCTGTTTTTCATCTCATATTCTTCTTTGCGGTCTCGAGGGCCTCTTTTTCTTCATCTGATAATTCGTGCTCAGAGGCGTATTTTTTCACCGGCTTCGAGAAGACGCTCACATGCTCGCGGGAATAGAGGCTCGATATGATGACGCCGTCGCCGTGCTCGTTGAGGAGCGCCGTGGCGAAGCTCTGGTTGCCGCCGCCGCCCGTGCCTTTGAATGGATTGAATCGCACTGTATGCACCGACTGGACGCTGTTCCGGACGCGGCGCTCGACTTCAGTGAGGTATTTCTCGAGCTCGGTGCGGAATTCTTGCAGTTCCTTGAGACCACCGGCGACATGGGTCAAAGAAGCTGAAATAGTGTGAGAATCTGCAGTGACAAGGAATCTGCGCATCTTCAAATAGAGGGAGATGACGATGCCGATGAGAACGAGCGTCGCCACGGAAAGGACGATGAGTCCGAGCATCATAGGATTTGAGAGCAAAGCTGTGAGCATGCGTCGATTATAACCTATTTTATTTTTTCCGGTAATCGATCTCGGCGAAATTGCATAACGCCGGCATTTTGTCATACTACGTGGATGAGAAGGATATACCTCGACTATGCGTCGATAACCCCTATAGACAAGCGCGTCATCCGCGAGATGCGCCGTTTTTCTGGCTCACATTTCGCCAATCCGTCTTCGTGGTACAAGGAAGGCGTATCTGCTAAGAAGGCCCTCGATCAGGCCAGAAAACAGGTCGCTGATTTCATTCATGCGCATCCGGACGAGATAGCGTTCACCTCGGGAGGCACCGAATCGAACGGTCTGGCGCTCGAAGGGGCCGGTCGTGCCGCGCGCGATTCAGGAATCCAGAAGCCGCACATCATCATCTCGGTGATCGAGCATTCGTCTATCATGGAAATGGCGAATATGTTGGAAAAGCGCGGCTGTAGAGTGACCCGGCTTTCTGTCGATGCGAATGGGATAGTGTCGGTCGCTGAATTGGAGCGAGCGCTCACGCCGGATACATATATGGTATCGGTCATGGCGGTCAATAACGAGACCGGCTCGGTGCAGCCGCTCCGCGAGATAGCCAAAGCGATCAGGGATTATAAAAAGAAAAAAGGCGGAAATTCGGCGGGCATATATCCGTTGTTCCACACCGATGCCGCACAGGGAGCGCTCTATGGCGACCTGTATGTCGAGAAGCTCGGCGTCGATCTCATGACGCTCGATAGCGGAAAGATGTATGGCCCGAGGGGCATCGGCGCGCTCTATGCGAAGCGCGGCACGCCCATCCAACCGATAATCATTGGCGGCGGCCAAGAATCAGGCTTGCGGTCCGGGACTGAGAATGTGCCCGCCATCGCCGGCTTCGCAAAGGCGATCGAGATCGCTGAGAGGGAGAAATCGAAAGGGGCGCATGAGAAGATCAGGGGATTGCGCGAATATTTTGCTTCAGGATTGAAAGCGATAGACCCGTCTATCCATATAAATGGAGGAGGGCCTTCGCCGCCGCATATCTTAGATGCTTCCATGCCTGGCATAGACAATGAATTCTTCGTCTTACAGCTCGACGCCAAGGGCATAGCCTGCTCGACCAAGAGCTCGTGCTTGCGCGACGAGGACGAATCGTATGTATTGAAAGCCATGGGCGCAGACAGCAAAGAATCTGTCAGATTCTCATTCGGCAGGCAGACGACAAAGCGAGAGCTCGCAAAAGCGCTCAGGGCCGTGCGTGCCATTCTCAAAATGGCCTGAAAGCCGAGCATATCTCTGATTTCTTGCCTTTTTTATATAGTTCTGTTAATCTTTACCTCCACATGTTAATGATCCGCCTACAGAGGACAGGACGCAAGCACGAACCGACGTTCCGTGTCGTTTTGACCGATTCAAAGAACGGCCCCAAGAGCGGCAAATATCTCAAGAATCTCGGCTGGTACGACACGCGCATCAAGAACAAGCCGGAACAGATCGACACCGAAGCGGTCAAATATTGGATATCAAAGGGCGCGAAATTGTCTCTCACTCTCCACAATTACTTCGTGACGCAGAAGGTCATCACGGGAAAGAAGCTCAACGCTCTCCCCAAGAAGACTCCGATCAAGAAGGAAGAGGAAGCCAAGCCTGCAGAGGCCAAGAAAGAGGCCGCAGCAGAGGCTCCGACAGCCGTCGAAGCCAAAGCAGAAGAGAAGGCTCCCGAAGCCGCGCCGGCTCCCGCTCCTGCCGCATAGAGCTTTTGACCTTTCCTCCTCGTTTGATACAATCATCACAGTACAGCACACATCCTGTACTCCTTATTAGCTAGCACTACGAACATGCAGCAAGACCAGCAGTTTCTCGAGTACGTCATCAAAGCATTAGTCGACAACCCGAACGAAGTGAAGACCACCCGCACGGTGGACGAGATGGGAGTCCTTCTCACCCTCGAAGTGGGCGCAGCAGACATGGGCAAGATCATCGGCCGCCAGGGCAATACCGCCAAGGCAGTCCGCACGCTCCTCCGCGTCGTCGGCATGAAGAACAATTCCCGCGTCAACCTCAAGATCAACGAGCCGGTGGGAGGCCTCAAGTCCGCCGAGCGCATGGCAGAAGGCACGTTCACTCCGCTCTCGACTCCGAACTCGAAGACCGTCGACGAAGCGATGGCAGACCTCAAGCTCTAATATCAGAATCAAAAAGCCCGTCGATCGCGACGGGCTTTTTGTATGGCAGAGTATATACTCTCGGTAGGGATATATTCAAAACCGTATCGGATCTCAATCTGCCTCGCGGCGAATATGCAGT
>CAZSAV010000106.1:0-2940 GCA_964604805.1 uncultured Candidatus Saccharibacteria bacterium
TCGAACCCCCGATCCTGGGTAGCAATCCGAGAATCCTGCTCCAGCAGCGGGCCAAGCATTCTGAGGCCATCGTATCGGCGTGACATAAATTCTGAGTGAATTTGTATTCAAAATGCATACAAAAAAAGACCGTCCTTGTGGACGGTCTGTCATTTTATCCGCGCGCATCGTCGTTCGACATGACTTGGACGCCGAGCACTTTGATGTTGCCGGCAACCGCGAGGAGGTCGATCCAGTCGATCGTGTCTCCATCCTCGATCGAGTCGTCGATGAGCATGCCCACGGCAGCCAAGATGCTCTTCGCTCCGGCAGCATTGAATCCCAAGCCGCTGCCTACCAAGCCAGAGATCGAATCAACGATCAATTTTGTGGTCGAATCTGCGGCATTGATCTCTTTTAGGATATCTTCGATTCTATTCATATGTATTTTTTGTTTGTACTTCGCTTTTATATTTATAACATAATTAATTAGAAAGTCAATATATCGTCTATACAAAAAACCGCCCTTTCGGACGGTGTGAGGATCATTGGGTATCCCGGATGGTCGCTAGTATCCCGCAGAATATCCCTTCAGGCAGTGATGTGTCGATCGATTCGACGACGCCGGTGTCGTGGGTGAGGCGCATGCCTTTGGTGGCCATGAGGGCCCGCTTGGCGTGCTGGTCCTGGTCGAACTTGGCCATGAGCGCTCGGGTGATGATGAGCTCGTGCCAGGTAGAGCGGTAGGGGATCTCTTCGCCGTTCCACCAGACATGCTTTCGTTCGGCGCCTTCGCCGAGCCGCTTGGCTTTGATGCCGTGCGACCGGAAGGCTTCTTCCCGGCGAGGATCGCCGAGAGGGAACTTGATCCCTTGGATGAATCCTTCGGCGGATTCGAGATGGACTCCGTCGAGCTCGAACGGCGTGTGGGCGAAGTTGGAGAGGGTCTGGCCTCGCCAGTCTGTCGATGTGGATATGATATTCAACGTTTGACGTTCAGGTTCAGTTGTGTGGTCCATGCGTCCTTTCTGCCTATTAGTTAACATAAGTTATCTATCGTGTCAAATAACAATTACATTGTCCCCATATCTTCGCACTCCATAGTCCTCATTCATGGTAAAATATGGCCATGTTCTCGGACCCGGTTGAAAATCTCAATAAGCTGGGCTTGGCTGACGGCATGAAAGTCGTCGACATGGGCGCAGGGTCAGGATTCTATAGCCTCGAAGCGGCTCGCAGAGTCGGTTCGAGCGGCCGCGTATATGCCGTAGACGTCCAGAAAGACCTCCTCGAGCGCCTTCGTTCGGTCGGGACAGCCCAAGGGATACGGAATATCGAAGTCGTATGGGGCGATGTCGAGAAGATCGGCGGGACCAAGCTCCGCGAAGGCATCGCGGACAGGGTCATATCTTCCAATATCCTCTTTCAGCTCGAGAAAAAGGACGACTATTGCCTCGAGATCAAGCGCATCGTCAAGCCGGGCGGCAAAGTGCTGGTCGTCGACTGGAGCGATGTGAGCCCGATCGGGCCCAAGACTGTCTTCCCGCAGATGCAGGCCGAAGCGCTCTTCGAAAAGAGCGGCTTCAAGCTCGAGCAGACGTTCGGCGCCGGCGACCATCATTACGGCATGGTCTTCGCGCGCTCCTAGGATTATATCTATATGAGCAGATTTCAAATATTAACGCTCGCAGGGTTCGTCATATGCATCATCGTCGGCGTGATCGCTTTTGCGACCTTCAAAGGCTCGAGCGGCACGACCGCTCTGCCGCCGATCACCGTCTGGGGCACGTTCCCGGCAGATACGTTCAACCTCTATGTCTCCAAGATAAACCAAGGCCTCCAGCAAGCAGTAACGGTCAAATACGTGCAGAAGAAGCCTGATCAGTTCTCGCCTGATTTCATCGCGGCTCTCGCTCGCGGCGCCGGACCAGACGCCATCCTCATACCGTCAGAGATGATATTGCCGCATGAGGACAAGCTCGCCCTCATCCCGTATAGCGCATTTCCGCAGAGGACGTATCGCAATACTTATATCCAGGAAGCAGATACCTATATATCAGAGAATGGCATCCTCGCTCTGCCGTTCACCGTCGATCCGCTCATCATGTATTGGAATCGCGACATGTTCAATTCGGCCGGCGGGGCGGCCTATCCGTCATTCTGGGACGAGTTCACCGGCCTCAACCAGAAGCTCACCGTCAAAGACCAGAACGGCAATGTCAGGAAGAGCGCCGTCGCTCTGGGCGATATGAGCAATGCGATCAATGGCAGGGAATTGTTCGGTACGCTCATCATGCAGCTCGGCAACCCGGTCACCGCCCTCTCGACGGACGGCTATGTCCAGAGCACGATCAAGCTCTCTGCCACGCCATCGCCATTGCCAGCGCTCCAGTTCTATACGCAATTCGTCGATCCGACCAATGCCAACTATTCATGGAACCGCGGCATGCCGAACGACAAGTCCGCATTCCTTTCGGGCGTCTTGGCGACCTATTTCGGCTTCGCATCAGAGCTCAAGGACATCCGCGCCAAGAATCCGAACCTCAATTTCGATGCGGCGCCATTGCCGCAGGCTCGCACGGGCGGCATCAAGGCGACCTATGGCCGCATGTTCGGCTTCTCCATCGTCAAGACGACGCCTGACCCCAATTCTGCCTATCAGATCATATCGACCTTGCTCCAGCCGCAATATCTATCTGATCTTTCGAACACCATGTATCTGCCGCCGGTGCGCAGAGACCTCATCGCCCAAGGCTCGGCCGACCCATATATGACCGTCTTCGACCAAGCCGCCCTCAATGCCAAGTCGTGGCTCGACGCCGATCCCGCCAAGTCAAAGAAGATATTCGCCGACATGGTACAATCCATAGCGAGCGGGCAGAAGACCATATACACGGCTATCCAGGACGAAGGCGACCAGTACGACGTCGTCTTGAAGAGCGCCATGCAATAGCAGAAACG
>CAZSAV010000107.1:0-2927 GCA_964604805.1 uncultured Candidatus Saccharibacteria bacterium
GAGCCTGAGGCGCATGTTCTCTGTGCGGTCAGCGACCGCCATATTGGTCGTGCCAGTGAGCTTGCCTTGATAGTTGCTCTGCTTGTTGACCGCAGCGCGAGCCTCGGATGCCGCAGATAGCGATGCCGCTATGACTGCGACCGCCACGAATATGCCGGCGAGCGACATATATATAGTGCGTATTGAAAGTGTGCGGTTAAAAATCTTCATAGCAGATCGGTGCTTCTTTCGACCTTTTGCGCTTGCCTGCGACCATGCGGAGCACGACGAGCAATGCGACGCAGATGATGACGAATATGACGATCGCGAGCAGGCCCTGCATATCGAGGCCATCCGACTGCGATGCGGGGGCCGGCACGAAACGCGAGTCGAGCTGTCCGTATATCCTCTTCAAGCCCTGATTCTGATAATCGAGGACGGAGATATGGAGCTCATATATGCCGGAATCGCTGAGCGGTCCGATCGTCGCCTCATAGGCCGTCTTGTCGGCATTGACGCGGAGCAAGAACGTAAAGGTCTTGGTCGCATCGGTCGGGTCGACGAGCGTGAATGCTATCGTTTTCAATATCTCGGGGACCTTCGCATAGTCGAGGCGAATAGTCGTATTTTTTGACGAATCGACGCGCGCGACGACCGGGGTCCGGAGCGAGACCGGACGGCCGTCTTGCATGACGATGAAATCCGAGAAGACGAGCGCGTCTATCTTCGGGTCGACGAGCGAAGATTTCGGCAGGTTCGCAAATGGGTCGCCTGAAGAAGCAACGTTCGTTTCTCCTGGCAGAGCGATGCGCGCTTGAGCAACAGCGCCCGAAGAATACGCGCCGTCATTCCCCTTTGCGAATATCGAATAGTAATAGGTCTTGCCTGGAACGACGCCGGCATCGATGAAGGACGATCCTCGACCGTCATACACAGGGACGCCGTCGAACGGGTCGCGCGGATAGAACCTGTCCGAGCGGATGATGCGGACGGACGAGAAGCTCGGATCCGAAGGATTCTTCCACGATAGAGCGATGTCCGCCCGGCGCGCGACGGCAGAAAATTCAGACGGGTTCGCCAATGCATGAGGAGCTTCCAGAGAGCGCGTGACGAATCTCGCATCCGTGAAGGCCGTCTCGCCCTGATTGTTGGTCGCCTGGATGCGGACATAATATGGCGTGCCCTGGTCGAGCCCGGTTATAAGGAGCTCGTGCGACGTCCCATAAAAGAGGCCTGATATCGATCCTTTCTCGAAATCAGGAGTGATCCCCCAGAATATCTTCGTCTGGGCGGGCATATTCGTGGCGAATGAGACTATGGCGCGAGCGAGGTCTGGCTGAATCGATACGCCTGAAATGGACAACCGCGTCTGCGGCTGTATATAGCCGGTCGATCCGCCGCTCGCACCGACAGGGACGATCGGATTGGGAGGCACGACGGGCGAAGAGAGCGTAGTCGTCGATACCGGAGCGGACTGCCCTGACATGCCGAATTGGCTGTCGAACGCTTCGACCACATACGAATAGGACGTATCCGCTGCGAGGCCGAGATCGGAGTATGTCGTGCCGGTCGTCGTCGCCAAGAATGCAGAATCTCTGAAGATACGGTAGCCGGAGACTCCATAGAGATATCCTGTCGACGGGTCCCAGGTAAGGTCGATCTGGCTCGACGAGACGGGCGTAGCGACCAGATTGGCTGGCACTGTCGGCGGAGTCGATGGTGCGCCGTTCGTGGTGAGCGACGTAGTGAACGTCGAGCCGGCAGAAGCGGCGAAGAGCGGGGCCGCGCTCTGGAGAGCTATCGCGAATACGAGCGCGCATGCAGCGGATATGCGGAGCATATCCGAGATCATTGCTTTCGATTGTGCGATGCGCGTTCGATTCATATTATTGGGCCAATATGGTTATGGTCGTCGTAGCGACGTACGTGCCATCGATCTGCAGATGCGAGCTTCCGGACGCGGCTTTGAAATTGACCGTCGTGACCGTTCCGCTCGGCTGATTGGAGGTCGCCCGGCTGACGATCGTGCGCGGCGTGGTCGACAGGCCGTCCCAGCACGCGCCGGCGGTCTGGCTCGAACCGGTGCCGCATGCTGAGGTGTTATCGAGATACCTCGACGCGATATCGGTGCCCTTCGGCGAGAAAGCGAATGACGATGCCGAGGCCGCATTCGTGAACGTAAAATCGGGATTCGCTCCGCCGGGGACATAATCTGCGAAGCTATCGAGCGGAGACTGCAACGCCGGAGACGAGCTCGCGGCGATAGTCACGGTATATCCAGCGAGATCGTCGGTGGTCACCGTAAACGAGGTGGCGCCGGTAGCCGTGCCGCCCGTCACGCCGCCGATGGCTGGAGACATGGTGACTCCTGTCGCCGGAACGACAGCGATGACGACCTCGTGCATCTGCTGGTATCCGGCGCTCATAGTGTAGTTCGTGCTCGTCGATATGCCCGTCGCTATCTCTCCGAGCGTGTCTTCGATACGGTACGTCCCCGATGAAGAGCGCGCGCCGCCGAAATTGACGCTATCGCTCTCGATCTTGTAATGAGAGCTCGTCATCATGTCGGCATTGGCGATAGCGGCAAGGAAAAAAGGCGCTGCGACGATGAAGCCGGCGATGATGGCGTGCGTATTCATTCTGTGCTTCAAATGTCGCGACATGGTGTTAATTCGCCGTCGCAGTCAATGTCGTGGTCGCTACATACGTGTCGTCAGGGATGACGGGGCTCGGATTGGCGGCGATCACGACGCGGAACTTCACCGTGGTCGAAGCTCCGGTCTGAGGGGTCTGCCAGTTCCTGTTGATGACGGTGAAGGCCGTCGTAGAGGCATTGAGCCAGCAGGCGTTCACCGTGTCGGTCGCAGCGGCGTTGTTGCAGGCGTTCGAGCCGTTGTCTCGGAAGGCCTGGGCGACGTCGGTCGTGGTCGTGGCTTCGATGGTGTAGC
>CAZSAV010000108.1:0-2924 GCA_964604805.1 uncultured Candidatus Saccharibacteria bacterium
GCAGCCCAGGAGACGCTCAAGTCATAGACGCCCTCATCGTGCAGGAGAATAAGCGCTTCATCCATCACTACAATTTCCCGCCGTTCTCGACTGGCGAGACGGGCCGAGTCGGCTCGACCAACAGGCGCATGATAGGGCACGGCGCGCTCGCAGAAAAAGCATTGTCTCCGGTCATTCCCGATAAAGAGATATTTCCATACACCATACGCCTCGTCTCGGAAGCCATGGCCTCGAATGGATCGACATCCATGGGATCCGTATGCGGATCGACGCTCGCCCTCATGGACGGCGGAGTCCCGATAAAGGCGCCTGTAGCCGGCATTGCTTCTGGCCTCATGATGAGGAACGCTAAGGAATATAAAGTTCTGACCGACATACAAGGACCCGAAGACCACCATGGGGACATGGACTTCAAGGTCGCTGGCACAAGGAACGGCATCACTGCGGTGCAGATGGACGTCAAAGTCGGCGGCATACCTCTCGCCATATTGTCGGAAGCATTCGAAAAAGCAAAGTCAGCGCGCATGCGAATACTCGATGTCATCGAGAAAGAGATCGCCGCGCCTCGGCCGCATATCTCTCCGACGGCTCCCGAGATCCTGATCATGAAAGTGAAGCCCGACCAGATAGGCCTCGTCATCGGCAGTGGCGGCAAAACGATCAATGAGATCCGCGATGCGACCGGCGTGGAGGACATCACGATCGAGGACGACGGGTCTATATTCATCACTGGCAAGAATGGTTCAGCAGAAAAGGCAAAGAACATCATCTTCGAGATGACTCGCGAATTCAAGCCTGGCGAGAGATTCGACGGCGAAGTCGTCCGGCTCATGGACTTCGGAGCTTTCGTGAAGATCGGCCCCAATGCCGAAGGCCTGGTCCATGTGTCTGAGATCGCGCCGTTCCGCGTCGAACGCGTCGGCACATATCTCAAAGAAGGAGACAAGGTTCCGGTGGCTGTAAAGGAAGTCGATGAGAAGGGGAGGTTAAATCTTTCGATCAAAGCCGCCAACCCGGATTTCTTCACCAAAAAAGAAGAAGTCCCTATGCCGCCGAGGGCTCCATTCAAGCGCAGATTCTGATTTTAAATAAAAAACAGCAGGCCCGCGTCGTCCTGCTGTTTTTTATTAGATATATAGTGCGTTATAATGTCGGAAATGGACAAAGACAATATCTCATTCCAAAAGAGCGCGCCGGCCGATCCAGCTGACGACTCTGCGAACGACGACAAGCCAGAGCAGGTGTTCGACATCTCTGCAGACCTCAACATATCTCCGATCGATGAGACATCGACCAAAGCCGCGGCAGCAGCCCCAGCCAAAGACCCGCAAGCTTCATTCAAGAACAGCATCGAGCAGTCGCTCGATGCTGAGCTGAACAAAGTCGACCCCCGTCTGCCGCGCTCGCCAGTCCCTGCGGCTCCAAGGCCGTCAACGCCAGAACCCCCTATGCCTGCCGCCCCTCGCGCGCCACAGCCGACGCCGACGCTCATGCAAAAAAAGACAGCGGAGGTGGTACAAAGCAAACTGGTACCCGCCCCGCAGCCGATGCAAACTACGGCCATGCCGCCCATACCGACCGAAAACATCCCCAAGGCTCCGCCGTCATTCGTATATAGCCAAGCGGGTAAAGGATCTCCGACTGAGAAACAGCCAGAAGAGAAGCTCGCAAAGCTCAAGCAAGAATTTACTGCGCTGACTCCGTCTCAAAAACAGGGGATATATGCCGCACAAGAAAAGCAGGAGCTGCCGCCCGAAAACGCAAAAGCGCCGATACCGCCACAAAATATCAGGACGTATGAGAGCGACGTGGCGAATGTGATGTCCCACAAAAGAACTTCCACCGCCTCGATAGCCATGGCTGAAAGCGCGAAGCGCGATGAAGGGCAGACGCTTGGCGAGAGCTCTGAACCGTCGCATGCCACGAGAAATCTCGTCCTCACCCTCGCGAGCCTCGCTCTCATCGGCGGCGGCCTCATCGGCGCATATTATCTCTATAGCATAAGCCCGTTGGCTCCTTCGGCTCCGGCGGCGATCAAGCAACAGCTTCCAGCGGCTGTCATACCCGCAGACGCGCAAGTAACCATATCGGTCGATGGAGCTAATCCTATCGCCATCTTGAGCCGTGTGAGCGCTGAAGCAAAAAAACCGATCGATACCGGCACGATAAAAGAGATCATTCCCGTAGCGACGGTCAATGGCGCGCTCCAGAGGGTAGGGAGCGCTGATATGCTGAAATTAGCAGACGTGACGCCACCCGACATGCTGACGAGATCGCTCAATCCGCAGTGGATGCTCGGCGTATATGCGGGACCGGGCGGCCAAAACAAGATATTCGTCATAGCCACAGAAAATTATTTCCAAAACGCGTTCGCGGGCATGCTCCAGTGGGAAAATATCATGGCCGACGACCTCAAGATATTCCTATACCCGGTCATACCGCATGGCATCGCCAACGATATGAGCGCGACGACATCGGTTCAATCATTGAATCCGCTCGCGAACCTGAACGACATACTGCCGCACGCCGATATGACGAGCTCATCGACAGCAGCGGCATCGAGCGCGCCCGTCGCCACGACTAGCGCGACAAAAACATCATCGACAAAGACTGCGACATCGACCGTAAAATCAAAAGTCGGCAAGACAGCCAGCACGACGACCGCTACCAGCACCGTATCAGCATCGTCGACGCCACAAGCAGAACAGCTCGCCGAGCCTTATTTCACTCTGCGCGGCACGTTCCAGGCCAGGATAGTCAAAAACAAAGTTCAAATCATTGCTTGTGATTGCGTCATCATATCGAACAATTAATTTCGGTCTAGAATATGGATCGCTTGCTTGACTTGACCCGAATCGTTTTACAAAACGTGTTTTTTGATTTTGTTCTTGAATTTTTGGAATTCTTTGATTTAGAATTTCCGC
>CAZSAV010000109.1:0-2911 GCA_964604805.1 uncultured Candidatus Saccharibacteria bacterium
TCTGCTACGGCTTCTGGCGTAGTCGAAGGAGCGCGCTCGACGATGAATTGCCTCACTTGCTGAGGAAGATCGTCATTCAATTTCGTCGGCACGAAGACCGGCGCTACGGCATTGACCCTGATGCCATCTGGCTTCAATTCGAATGCCAATTCTCGAAGGAGGCCGCGCAAAGCGCTCTTGGCAGAGGCATAGCCGGCCATCTTGGATTCGCCGGCATCAGGCTCGAGAGCAGACGTCGTGAAGCCGATGATGAGGCCCGATCTCTGTTTTTTCATATGCGGGATGACGGCTTGAAAAAGACTGAGTCCGCCGAATACCGTGACATCGAACTGCTGGCGGAATTCTTGAGGACTGATGGCCGAGGCGCGCTTGCGGATGAGCGGACTCACTGCCGCATGTATGCAGACGTCGATAGATCTCGCATGCGAGGCTATCTCGTCGACGGCCTTCTTCGTTTCTGATGCGTCAACGATGTCGCAGGCGATGGCCCGGACATTCCCATTTTTGAATGACGCCACGAATGCGGATGCGGCCTCGACGGCTTCTTTCCGATCGATGAGGAATACGGCATGGCCGTCGCCAGCCAATCTCGAAGCCAAGGCTTTGCCGATGCCTCCGAGCCCGCCCGATATGAGTATGTTCAAGGATGTCTGCGCCATATTATTTCAATACTTTGACGATCGCTTCCCCGTCGATCAGACAATCTCCCGTAGCGAGGTCGATGGCTTGGGTCTTGACCTTGATGGCTTGGCCAGCGTCTATCTTCTGGACGACGCTGCCTTGGATGCGGACCTTCATGCCGATGCGGATCGGCATGCGGAACAGGACCTGCTGAGAGAGGTAGAGCGCGTACTTCCCTGGCACATGCATGCCGATGAGGCGAGAGAAGAATGAAGCCCCGAGGAAGCCGTGCGCGATGCGGCCGCCGAATTGCGTAGATGAACCGTAGCTCTGATCCATATGGAGCGGATTGACGTCGCCAGAGAGCGCCGCAAAATCGTCGACCATTTTTTCAGTGATCTCGATCTCGAACTGAGCGGCGTCGCCGACGACGATCTCGCTATATGTCTTCTGGGATAGATCAGGCATACGGGTCTTTGCCTTTAGATTCTACGAGCTTCTGCACGTCGCCGAAATTCTTGATGCCCATCGCTTCATCGTATTCGAACCGAGCGTCGAAGGCTTTTTCGATCTCGGTGAGAAGGATGATGGCATTCAAAGAATCCCACGACGGCGTATTCTGGGGCGATAGAGCCGGCGTGACCGACGCTTCGTCGACGCCGAGGACGGATGAGAATATATGGGTCAATTTGCTCATGGATATGATTGTACTATGAAGCGAAGGCGACCGTTATCGAGCTCGAACCCTCGGCCTGGCGCGCATTGAAGGATGCCACATCGAGCTCATAGTGTACAGCTCCGTCTTCTCCTTTTCCTTTCTCCTCTGCACCGAGCTCTGACAAGAATCCGCTCGACGGCGCATTCTTCTTGGTCGGTATGAAATCTGCGGCGATCTTTTTGATCCCGCGTTTTGCGAGCAAAGCGACGATGGTGCGCATGAACGTCTGCTCAATCTGTCTTCCCATGACGCGACAGCTCATGAGGAATGTGACGAGCTCAGCCTCAGCCTTGCCCTTGGGCTTCACGATAGCCAAGATAGTCAGCCCATATGGCCCGAATTTGTCCTTCACGTCTCCCGTGTAGACGAGCGCGCCTTCCTGCATCCAGGCCTGTATTTCCTGCTCGGTCGATCGACGCGTCGAGAGGTTGAACTGATTGGTCTTCTGGGTGAGCTGAGCGACGCGCGGCACCTGCGCCGGATCGTTCACAGACACGGTCATGACGATATCGAGGGTCTTCAAGTATTGCGACATGTCTTGCGTAGAGGACTGCACGGCTTTGCGCTCGCGCTCTGCCGCATACATCTTGCCGCGCTCTCGATCCTCCTCGGTCGTCTGCAGAGTCTGGAACGCGTCGATCGAAAGGAGCGCCTTCACATATTCTTCGGGCGGCATCGTCCAATCCGGCACGAGCACTTCCGGCAATTCTGTCCTGACGAGGTCGCGATTCATCGGGTCGTCGTCGATAAAGACGAGGCTATCGAGGCCGATGTTGAGGTCTTGCGCGATCGCTCGCAAATTCGTCGCTTTGTCATTCCAATTGGCCATGATCGATCCAAAATGCTTCTTCTGTAAGATCATGTGCGGATTCTTCTCGAAGACCTCGTCGACGTCGGTCATGTTGTTGCGGCTGTTCACTGCCAAGATGATGCCTTGCTCATAAAAGCCGAGGAGCGCGCGCTGGAATTCGACGAACGCATTGCCGGGATATTCTGTGCCGAGGGCGATGCCGAGAGGGCCCGTCTCGCCGAGGATGCCTCCCCAAAGCGTATTGTCGAGGTCGACGACGATGCATTTCCTCATCTTGCCCGAGAAGGCGCGGATGTACGACATCCACTCTCTCGCCACTGCATAGAGGAAATCGTGGCTGAAGGGCTGGCTGAATGCGAACTGGCCGCGCATGTCGCGGGCATGAGCTTCGCCGATCATGCGGACGATGTGGTCGGTGTCGATGACCTTGAGGTTGGCGCGCTCGACGGCGAGCTTGGACAGGGCTTGATTGAAGCCTTTGACGGCTGACGATAAGGCGTCCGTTTTCAATGCTCGCCCATGCTGAAGCGACGACGGCGATGCCAGAGTCTGGACGACCACGGTTCCTTTGGCTGACGCGCAATATGCGCCGATGTCAGATAGGACGCTCGGCACGTGGCCGGGATCGGCTGTAAATTCAGACATCGAGTAGGGATTCGCATCGAAAAAAATGAAGGTTATGGCTGCTTCATGCTTTGCCAGGCCTGAGTCTGCAGACTTGAGCTCGAAGAGATACTGCTTGTAGCCGACCTGATATATGT
>CAZSAV010000110.1:0-2877 GCA_964604805.1 uncultured Candidatus Saccharibacteria bacterium
CGGCGCTATATCGATCGGCGTATTGAAGCCGACGCCGCCCGCAGTCGAGGTCCGCGCAGTATCGAAAAAAGAGATAACGCATGGAGACGCCACCAAGAAGCAGGTCATCTTCACCTTCGACGGGGGAGCGTCCGCTGAATCGGGAAACGCCATCCTCGCTATCCTCGCCAAGCACCGCGTCACGGGGACGTTCTTCCTGACCGGCATATTCGTCAGAAAGAATCCTGAGCTCGTCCGGAGGATGGTGCAGGAAGGCCATGAAGTATACGACCATACCTACGACCATCCTCATCTGCCAGAGCTCACCGATCGCGAGATAGCCGTCGAGCTCAACCGCATGGCGAGCCTCCTTTCGATGACCGCATCGACGACGCCGCGCCCCTATTTCCGTGCTCCGTATGGCGATCGTGACCAGCACGTGCTCAATGCCGCATTCGCCGCCGGGTATCAGTCGGTCTACTGGACCGTCGATGCTCGCGATTGGCTGGAAGGGCAAGGGGAGACCGACGAGTCTGTGCGGGACCGCATCCTTTCTAACGCCCGTCCGGGAGCCATATACCTCATGCATATCGGCGACACGATCACCGGCGACATATTGGACGACGTCTTCACCGAGCTCGAATCTCGAGGCTATCGGATAGCTTCGCTGACGCAGGGCATATAAGCCTGCTATACTTCTTAGGTGAGAGGAAGAACGCACTATCGCCACGAGCTCATCAAGGACCTGGCCTATATCGCCATCGGGGCAGGCATAGCCCTCGCGCTCACGCGCCTGGGCACGATCGGCTGGATCATATCTATCTCTGGCGGCACCGTCGTCGCATGCTTCGTCGCAGGCATCTTCTTCACCTCTGCTTTCAC
Organism: uncultured Candidatus Saccharibacteria bacterium; assembly: GCA_964604805.1. Lineage (GTDB taxonomy): Bacteria > Patescibacteriota > Minisyncoccia > Phycocordibacterales > PALSA-1337 > C7867-002. Next base: position 862 of record CAZSAV010000110.1, read on the forward strand.
TATCGCTCCGGCCGCGGTGGCCCTTTCGGCCCTATCCCAGATCGTCCCGTCGCCCGTCGTGATCGTCTTTGGCGCACTCGGGGCGCTCTGCGGGGATCTCATCATATTCTTCTTCGTCAGGGACAAGTTCGCCGCCGATCTCATCGGGTCGATCAGGCCCTCATTGTCCCGCCACATCATGGAATCGTTCCACCTCGGCTTCCTCAAATGGATAGCTCCCATCGTAGGGGCGTTCATCATAGCCTCGCCGTTGCCGGACGAATTCGGCCTGACGCTCTTGGGCATATCGCGCACCAGGCTCTCCGTCCTCATACCCATCTCATTCGTCATGAATATGCTCGGCATATACGCTATCGTCTGGTTCTCAGACTACCTTTCTTACATGCTCTAGCGCCGCGCTTGCTTCGCTCGGTCTTCTCCTTTACACTTAGCTCACTATGAATACAAAGCGCATCCTCTTTTGGGGCATCTTCATTATCATCCTCGCATTGATCGTCTGGGGGCTCATCGCGGCCATGAACAAAGCGCCGCAGCTCGGCAAGCTCCTTGAGCCGGCGCCGGTCACTTCCGCCGACCATATCCGTGGCCCAGCGAGTGCGCCCGTTACCTTGATCGAGTATGGCGATTTCCAGTGCCCGGCATGCGGCGTCTATTTCCCGATCTTCGAGCGCGTCTGGAACGAGGCTTCGACCAGCGTCCGTCTCGTCTTCAGGCATTTCCCGCTGTCACAGCATCCGAACGCCATCCCGGCAGCGAAGGCGTCCGAAGCCGCTTCGCTCCAAGGCAAGTTTTGGGAGATGTTCGCGCAATTGTATGAGAATCAGTCTGAATGGAGCGATGCCCCCGATGCCTCGCCGATATTCGCAAAATATGCAGCTACGATCGGTCTCGATGCGGCTAAATTCAAGTCTGACAGCGCTCTCGCCTCGCTCGCGAGCGTCATCCAAGCAGACGAAGACGAGGGCATACATATCGGCATCAATCATACGCCGACCTTCTTCTTGAATGGAAAAGAGATATCACCAAACACCTATGCAGACTTTAAAGCGCTCATTGACGCTGCCATTGCGGGCAGTGCCAAGTAGCCTCGTCATCGCCATATTCATCGTCGCTCTCATCGGCTTTGCCGATGCGGCGTATCTCACCGTGGAGCACTACCAGGGCGTCATACCGCCATGCTCATTGACCGGCGGCTGCGAGAAGGTCCTCACGAGCGCATATTCGACGGTGGCAGGCATACCTGTATCGCTCGTCGGCGCGGCATACTATCTGCTCATCGCAGTCGGTAGCCTGATATATCTCGAATCGAAGCATATTTCGAAGGCCGATACGCACAATTCCTCGTTCCTCAAATGGGGCCTGCTCCTCACGGTTCCTGGATTCCTCGCGAGCATATGGTTCTTCGCGGCCCAGGCGTTCATCCTTCATTCATATTGCTTATATTGCCTCGGCTCGGCTATCACGACTACGATCTTGTTCGCATTGGCGATATTCACATTGAAGAAATATCAGGGAGAAGCCCTAAGTCCTAAGCTCTAAGCAAACTCAAAGTTCAAAATCCAAATTTCAAATGAAACAATCGTCTATCCTCACAACTGAAGCGAGCGCAGATTATGAGCTCATCGACTCTGGAGAAGGCGAGAAGCTGGAGCGTTTCGGTAAAATAATTTTATCACGCCCAGACCCGCAGGCTTTGTGGCACAAGAAGCTGCCAGATGCAGAATGGAAGAAGGCCGACGGCTACTTCACTCGCGATGAAAATAAAGGAGAATGGTCGCTGAAAGATGGCAAGCTCGATCGATGGGCGATCGATTTTGGCGGGTTGAAGCTCTGGATCAAGCCGTCGTCGTTCAAGCACGTCGGGCTTTTTCCTGAGCAGTCGCCCAATTGGGAATGGCTGAGGGGTAAGATCGAAGGTCAAAATCCGAATGATAAGCCTTCTAACGCTGGGTCTGCCGATGCTTCTGATTCAAAAAAACAGGGGATTCAGGTCTTGAATCTGTTCGGCTATACCGG
>CAZSAV010000111.1:0-2866 GCA_964604805.1 uncultured Candidatus Saccharibacteria bacterium
CCACCGAGCCGTCTTGGTTGTACACGGTGACGAACGGAGCGAGGCTCTTTCCTATATCTATATGCGCCGATCCGACGAGAGCGACGGGAGAATAGCCTGATTCGAGGGCGGCCGCTCCGTCCTCGGCGAGCTGTATCTGAGGGTCGTCAGCTCCTTGTCGGAGCATCTGCTGTAAGGAAGCATAGCCGGCCAATGAAAGGATAGTGCCGGCGACGGCGAGAGGGAACCATGACCTGAGAAGATGCTGTTTCATGACCCTATTATACATAAAAAAGTCAACCACACACTATGCACAGACCGATTGCGCTCGGCTGGGCGAGAGCTATCATTGTGGCAGACCTTTGACATCCCCTATATGCGAATCCTCTTCCCCATCATCGCAGTCTCATGCTGTGCCGTCTGCATGGCTCATGCCGACGGCACGAACGCCGAAATGGCCATCATGGCTCGAAGCTACATCTTCCAGAGCGACACGGACATCCGCAACGACGCGACCATCGTCGATCATTATCTCGAGACGCTCGGGACCCGCAACGACATCCTCAACCGCTTCGGCCCGCTCTCAGAGCTCTCATGGTCGATCAATGCGCGCCTCTATGGATACGACATCCATCACCAATATACCTCCGCAGGACGGAACGCTCTCGTCAACATGGCTGGCAACAGCCTGCGCGAGACGCTCCTCCAAGAGCTGCCGATCGAGGAGTGGAAGGACACGGGCGAATGCCTGTGGGATCGGCTCATCAAGAACGGAGCCGTAGGGACGTTCTTCGTCAATATGTTCGCCGGCAGCCTCGGCAATACCGATGAGCGGTCGATCGAGCTCGTATCAGCGGCCCCCACCGATGCCAGCATCGAGCGAGCGGCATCCTGGTGGCAGCAGGTCAAAACAGCCAACAAGCTCGAATACGGCAGGCACGACGCCTACATGTATGCGCGCTTCGACGCCGGCCACCATATGGGCGGCGTGCCGATCCTGCACATGGACATGCGCTGCAGCCTCAATCCGCCGGGATCGCTCAATCAGCGCGACTTCCAGCGCGCGATCAAGTACGAGCAGCAGGCCATCCTGTCTCTGCCTGCCCACTGTCAGATCGTCTGCGGCATCTCTTTCTATCCTATGGAATCCGAGTCGTACGGAGACCGCTTGAACGCATCGATCCGGTTCGAGCACCTCATCTTCCGCACGTCGCGGAAATGCCGCGACTATTCCCGGCAATTCGCCGGCATCGTATCGTTCGGAGCGTGGACCAACGGGGAGCACACGATATTCAACGTCAGCATGTACCGCATGTTCTGACGCAAGGCGCATCAATGATGCGCCTTTTTCTATAGATTGGCGAAATGGATCGCTACGTAGAGGACGCCTGCTCCGAGGAGCGTCATGACGGTGGTGAGCGCCTTGGGGTGGCCGTGGTGGCTCTCCGGTATGAGGTCGGATGCGCCGATATAGAGGAAGAAGCCGGAGAATATGGCGAGGATGACGCAGAGATAATTCTCCGGGAGCGTGAAGAGCAATGTCGAAGCCGCGCCGAGGACCGGCGCTATCGCATCGACGAAGAGCCAGCGGCGAGCGATACCCGATTCGCCCTTGTTCTTGAGGATGAGGTTCACGGTATTGATGCCGTCAGAGAAGTCATGGACGAGCACGGCGATCGCTACGATCGTGCCGATGGCCATAGAGACCTGGAACGCCAGGCCGATGGCTACGCCATCGAGGAAGCTGTGCAATGAGAGGCTGCCTGCGCCCAATATGCCGCGGCGCTCGTGGGCATGGCCCAGGTCGGCAGGATGGTCTTCATGTCCATGCGCATCGATGTGGACGTGTGCATGCAAGAATATGATGCGATCGAGGATGAGGTAACCGATGAAGCCAGCCGCCACGATGGTGATGATCGTATTGGTAGAAAAATATTTCTGGCCGAGGTCGACGGCTTCAGGTATGAGGTCGAAGAATGCCACGCCGATGACAGCCCCGGCGCTGAAGCCGAGGATGAGGTGCAGTTTGTCCTTGAATCGGAGCGCGACAAGGCCCCCGATCAGCGTCGAGACGAATGCTGCTATGGCGATGAGGAGTATCGTCATCGCCAATACTATACCACAAATTATTCTATTTGGCTCGGATCGCTCACCACGATCTCTGCTTTGCCCTGATACGACTTGATGAGCCCGGTGACGGTCACTTCCCGCTCATATGAAGACATATCCTTGAATTTGTCCTTGTCGCCCGCGAATATGACGGCCGAGAACGGGCAAGCCTGGAAGCCGGTGCAGAAGTCCAGGAATGTGGCGCCGCTTTTCGATGTGAACGCTTTGAGCACCATGCCATGGACGCGCGCCGTCTCTCCGATATGGTCGGGCGCCTCGGTATACTCATAGTCTCCGTCTCCAGCCGCATGGGATGCGAGCGCGGTCTGTCCCGGCTGCATTCCCGCCATTGGGTCCTTGTGGCGACCGAAAGCGAAGACGGCGATCGCTATTCCTACAAGGGCGATCGCAACGGCCGCAAAGATCATATTTCGAGTCGTCAGAACGGTATCGTTCGGTCTATTCATATCTATCTGTTAGCTGATAATACGCGCGCGATGATGTCTGCATATCGGTCGTGAAGCGATCGATTGGTCCCGATCTCCAGCACTTCGTCGTTCTCGGTCGTCGCTGACGCCGTCCAATTGTAGCTGCCTGAAGCGTATGCCCGGTCGGTGACGAGGAGCTTCATGTGCATGATGCCCGACATATGCTTCTGAGTCTCGACGGGTATGCCGGCGGATACGAGCTTATCCAATATCCTTTTGTTGCTGTCCGTGCTCGCTTCGCGGTCCATGATGCCTGCGACGCGCACGCCGCGCTTTTGCAGAACGCGGGT
>CAZSAV010000112.1:0-2740 GCA_964604805.1 uncultured Candidatus Saccharibacteria bacterium
GCTCGACGAGAGTGAAGCCGCGCATGCCTTTATGAGAGCGTCGCATGGAGATATTGTACCACAGTCAAAAAAAGCGAACCGGGACAGCGGACGCGTCAGCGGCCGCCTATCATTCCCATAAGGAGGTCCTTGACCATATGGACGTCTATGACTTCTATGCGGAACAAGAGGACGAGATACATGCCGATGATGAGATATGGGCCGAAGGGTATCTCGGTGCGCGGCTTGAAGCGCTTGTATGTGGCGAAAAGCCAAATGATGCTCGCGAGAGCGGCTATCCAGAATGAAACGATGATGGCATTGGCTCCGGCGCCGATGCCGAGGAACCAGCCGATGCCGAGGACGAGCTTGGCATCACCGAGACCCATCCATGAGCCTTTAGAAAGGAGCCAGATCAATGCGAACGGCAGAGCGAGGAGCGGTCCGGCTACGAATGCAGATATGCTCGGTACATGGAGCCATGACGAGCCGCCAACGGCTAGATTGACGAGCGAAGCCAGCACGAATGCGTAGACGAACTGATCCGGTATGATCTTGTGCTTGATGTCATAGACCGAGATGACGATGAGGAGGCAGGTAGCGACGACATATATGAGCGTCGTCATAGCGGTGAGCAAGGTGAGCGGCGGATAGATGATGAAAAGGAGGACGAAAACGGCTCCTGCGGCGAATTCGACGAGCGGATACTGCCACGAGATCTTGCTCTTGCACTTCTTGCACGCTCCCTTTTGCACAGCGAAGCTCACTATGGGAATGAGCTCCTTCCAGCCGAGCTCATTGCCGCACGACAGGCATTTGGACCTGCCGCCGACGGTCATACCCGTGTTAAAGCGGAGCGATACGACGTTGAGAAAGCTGCCGACTATGACGCCGAAGACGAATGGCAGGATATATGTGACATAGTCGGGTATCATTTGGGGCCGAGACAGTATTCCTTCGCTACCGGATCATTGCTGCAGATGCTGGTCGTGCTGACGCCATTCCAATAATAATTGGATGGCGCGACGCTGAGAGCGTTCTTGACGGCGTCGTTCTGATTCTCGAGAGTGACGTGGAGATAATAATCGGTGGGCACAGCGAGGTCGTTTATCATATAGTCATAGCTCGCCTGATTGAGCGGGCTCGACGGAGGCGTAGGTATGGTCGATATATAGGAGCCGAGATTGATGGTCGCGCTTCCAGTATTGGTGCACTTGGTCGCATCGCTCGTATCGAGAGCGACAGGATAGTGCTTGCAGCGGTCGAAATAGAGCTCGAGGGCGATCTGGAGGTTGCCCATGTCCGATATCCTCTGCGAGTCGCGGGCCTTGGCGCGCGCTCCGGTGAGATTGGTGATGATGATGCCCGTCAAAAGCGCGATGATGGCGATGACGACGAGCATCTCGATCAAAGTGAATCCCCCCTTTTTATTGATGTGGCGTTTCATGGGGATAATTATACCACGGCGAGTCGCCATAAAAACAAGCATTACTTCCGCAAGATAGCTAGGGATAACATTCTCCTGAAACATCTCCATCCATGCCTCCAGCTCATCTTTTTGCCTTCAAGCGATCCGCGGGAATCATAGCTTATCGGCACTTCGACTATCGGTCCTTTTTTTAAGAGCACATAGGACAATTCTATGACATCAAAGACGAAATCGTTCGATTTTTGAATCAACAACTCGGAAACATATCTCTGAGGAAATATCTTGTAACACGTAGCGACATCTGAGATCGAACTTCTGAAGAGAAAATTGAATATCTTACTGATGAGCAAACCCCCATAAAAGAATACTCTGCTCAAAGGGACCTTGTTCCTGCCGAGAGTGCGCGATCCGAATACGACCTCTGATCTTCCTTGAATTATCGGCTCGAGCAGTTTCACATAGTCAGATGGATCATATTCAAGGTCTGCATCCTGAATTAGGATAAAGTCGCCTGTCGCAGCCTGAAACCCTTCTTTGAGCGCAGCTCCTTTACCCCCGTTGCGATGGCTCATGATGAGCTTGTCAGCCTGTCCGGATGGAGACTCCGACTTAATTCCTGTAAGAATATTCCGTGTTCCATCGGTCGATCCATCATCGACGACGATGATTTCCTTGATCCAATTGGCTGGAAGCGGCGCAGCCTGTACTTTCTTTAGTACTTCCGTTATGGTCTTACTCTCATTGTAGACCGGAATTATTATCGATATTTTCTTGAAGTTCACCGAGGACATGTCAGATAATGTAGCATATAAATAAGAATATATGGATGTTTCAAACAAAAAATCCGCTATGAAGCGGATTTTTTGTTTGAGAATCTCGAAGTATTATTGACACGTAGCGGCTGTTCCGCTCGTCGTGTTCTGTTTGGTACCACCCTGTGAGTCAATACAGAAATATGTTGCTGTAGTATAGCTCGGCAACTTTCCGTATATAGCATAAGACGTCGGGCCTGCATTGGTGATCGCGTAGATGACGCTTCCCTGATCGACGACGTCGCGCGGTTGATGGTTGAGAAGTCGGGTCGTGACATCAAGATCGTCTACACCGGGCTCAGGCCCGGGGAGAAGATGCACGAGCACCTGGTCGGCGTTGACGAAGTCGGGGAGCTGGTTGCGGCGCACCCCGCCCGGGGCGGTGGCGAACATCACGTCCAGCGTCGCCCAGGTCGCCTCGTCCTCCGGCAGCGGCATGATCGTGGTGATGCGCTCGCCGGCCTCGATCGGCAGCATGTTGACCAGTGCCTTGCCGCGCGCGTTCGGCGCCGAGAGCGGC
>CAZSAV010000113.1:0-2733 GCA_964604805.1 uncultured Candidatus Saccharibacteria bacterium
CGAGGTCGTATGTTTGTTCCATAGCTTGGATATTCTAGCACAATATGATACGTTTCAAACAGATTCTATGAATATATGAATGCAACAGAACAGACTCCTTGGAAAACGGTGCGCTTGGCCGTGGCCCTCATCGTTCAGACCGTCGATTCCGCCAAGACGGTGCTCGCAGGGCTCAAAAAGACCGGCGTCCTCGCCGGCCTCGTCGCTCCCGTGGGCGGCCATCTCAATGACGGCGAGCCCTATTTCACCGCATGCATCCGAGAGATGAAGCAAGAGAACAGCTACGTACTGATCGTTCCCGACAATCTCGTGTCTCAAGCCGCCGCGCACATCTCGGTGAGCATACAAGGGAAGCGGACGACGTATGAGATCAGCGCTTTCCTCATCCCATTCGAATATCTCGGTGGAGAGTTCGTCCCGGATCTCGACGAAGACGCCGAGCTCGGCTTCAAGCGCTTTGAGGACATCCCTGTGCGCCTTATCCCGCCTGGGGACGAGGAATGGGTTCCTCATGCCATCAACGGCAAGAAAGGCGCTCGCGTCTTCATCGAATGCGGCACGGATCGCCGCGATATCCGTAAAGTCACCGTCGACGACGTCGAAGTCAGGCGGGTCACGCCTGCATAATCAAATCCCGCGAGATTCGCGGGATTTTTCATTACAGGTTATTTGAGCCTGCTCCTTCGGAGGAAGGCCGGTATCGCGCCCCAATCGTCATCGTCGCTCTTTGGCTCGACTTTGACCTCTTTCTTGGGTTCGGCCTTTTCGGCGCTCTCGCGCTTCACGGGCTCAGGAGCCGGGTTATATATCTTGCCTTTCTCTGACGACTTCATGAATGAGGGCGCTGCGACGTCAGACTGCTTGGAGCTCGCCTGTTGGGCCGGGCGAGGAGCGGCGACGCCTTCGGGGAAGCCGGTGGCGATGACGGTGATCTTGACCTCGTTCTTCTTGAGCTTGTCGTCGCGGACGGTTCCGAAGATGATCTTGGCTTCGGGGTCGATCGATTCGGTGATGACCTTGGCGGCGTCTTGGATCTCGAACATGGTGAGGTCTTCGCCTCCGGCGATCGAGAAGAGCACGCCCTTGGCGCCGGCGATCGAGACGTCGAGGAGCGGGGAATTGATGGCGGCCTTGGCGGCTTCGATGGCGCGATTCTCGCCTGAAGCGGAACCGATGCCCATCAATGCCGATCCGGCATTCTCCATGACGGTCCTGATGTCGGCGAAGTCGATGTTGATGAGTCCCGGCGTGGTGATGAGGTCTGAGATGCCTTCGACGGCCTGGCGGAGTATCTCATCGCACATGGCGAAGGCGTTCTTGACGGTGGTGGCCTTGTCGATGGCTGAGAGCAGGCGGTCGTTCGGGATGACGATGATGGCGTCGACTTCCTTGCGGAGCTCTTCGAGCGCCGCTTCGGCTATCCTCGAGCGCTGGCGGCCTTCGAAATAGAACGGCTTGGTGACTACGGCGACCGTGAGGCAGCCGAGCTCCTTGGCGGTGCGGGCGACCATCGGCGATGCGCCGGAGCCCGTGCCTCCGCCCAAGCCGCAGGTCACGAAGACCATGTCGGCGCCTTTGACGGCTTCCTGGACCTCTTCTTTGGTCTCTTCGACGGCGCGGCGGCCGAGATCAGGGTTCATGCCGGTGCCGAGGCCGCGGGTCAGATTCTTGCCGATATGGATGCGCTTCTTGGCGAGAGAGCGGTGGAGGTCCTGCGCATCGGTGTTTATGGCCATGAAATCGACGCCGCGCACTTTGCTGGTGATCATGTGGTTCACGGCGTTCATGCCTGAGCCGCCGACGCCGAGGACCTTGATTCGGGCGAATGCTTCGATGTCTGGAGTGATATTGGGCATAGAGAGGGTTGAGTATATAAAAATCGTTCAGTCGAACGGATATCCGAAGCGGCAGGCTACCGGTTCCTTGCGGTCTATATTACCACAGGAGTTTCAAGAAACAAGTTTGGAGCCGTTATTTTGCGGCGATCTGTTTTTTGACTTTTTGAAGAAGTTGATCTATTATTCTTTCCATGAATCGACACAGCAACAATCTCCTTAGCCTTCTCGGCCTCCGCATCTGCGGTGGAGATTTTGCTTGTGCCTAGCTCTGAAGGGATATAGATAGCCACAAGCCAGCTCTTCACCGAAGGAGCTGGTTTTGTTTTATGTGCATAAGACAAAAGAAAATCTAAAAAAACTTCGGCATCGTTCTTTGAAAGGAGAATATATGGATCCAAATGGAAAATATATCGCATTCCCGTCGATTCGCCTCGACGATCGGAAATGGCCGTCTCGCACGATTCGCCGCGCGCCTTCATGGTGCAGCGTCGATCTGCGCGACGGCAATCAAGCATTGGCAGTGCCGATGTCCGTCGCCCACAAGATGGACATGTTCGGAGCGCTCGTCGCCTGCGGCTTCAAGGAGATCGAAGTCGGTTTCCCCTCGGCATCGCCGACGGAATTCGAATTCATCCGCAGATTGATAACGGAAAATATGATCCCGGACGACGTCACCATCCAAGTTCTCGTCCAAGCGCGAGAGGACTTGATCGAACGCACCATAGAGTCGCTTGTCGGAGCCCGGCGGGCCATCATCCATCTCTATAACTCTACGTCGCCCCTCCAGCGCCGGGTCGTCTTTGGCCTCGAAAAGCCGGAGGTCGTAGCGATGGCGGTCCAAGGCGTGGCATGGATCAAGAAGCATATGACGCGCCTTACGGGCACAGACGTCGTC
>CAZSAV010000114.1:0-2727 GCA_964604805.1 uncultured Candidatus Saccharibacteria bacterium
AATCGCCAACTAACGGGTGCCCCTGACCAGGAGCGTGCCCGCGGCTATCCAATGATGCAGAAGAGTATCTCGAGTGTCGGCTCTCTCGGGACGGACCTTCAACGGCCGCTATCCCGAAAAGACCTCTTCCTGCACCATGTCCATTCCAAAGGGGTACCTCGCACGACGATGCGAGTTGGTCGTATCCCCTTCTTCGACAACATCCGACTGACAGATGAGGTGAATGGACTCAGCTCGTGATCCTTCAAGTACATGCGCGACATGCGCAAGTGACTCGATTATCATCGAACATTTCCATGCAATGGCGCCTGCGCGCACCTGCACAACGAGCTGACTTGAAACGATTCAAATCAATTCGTTGCGCAGGCTATCTCAATTTTGATTCAAAGAGCTGACTCTATGGATTCACGATAGATATCACGAATCCAATTGAGTGAGCATCATTCCGTTAAAACGATGCTCAGGTTAAGGTATTTTCATGCGGCACCTTGTTGATTCTTCGCAGGGTCAGTGTGGCGTAACCACATATTCTTCACTGGTAATACGCCGACGGGCGTCCAGAAGCCAACTATGACTTCATCGACTTTGGGGTCGGCTTTTTGCCTGACCTGACGCATGCATTCATCGATCGCTTTGCCAGCGGTGTCCGATGTCGCATTGATTCCTTTATACTTTTCGTTGCCTACAAGTGCGGTAATCATAAGTAACTTTTTTGAAAGAACAGAGGGACAACTTGCACTATCCCGACGGTTTCCGCTTGTCGAGCGCCCTGGAGCTTCCCCAGAGTATTACGGGAGTTATAGACGTCCATAGTCTTCCCGCAGCCACCCTTAGGCAGCTACGGGGGCCGTCGCCGGCTTGGCGAGCGGCTTGGCTTTCGCAAAAGCCTCGTCCCAGAATCCCTTGACGCTGCGCGCAAGGCGCTGGGTCCGCCATTCTTCCCGTAAAGCGGGCGAGGGGACGAGCGCGGTCCTGACGCCTTCGGGAGCGCTCTTTTGGAGCATCTCTCCGCACGGCTTGTGGACTCGCTGGGGCGTCTGGGAATCTCCTACGAAGAAATTCCACTTGGCGCCCATCTTCCCCGTCGTCTTGCACACGGTGCAGACCGGCAAGGTCGCAGTGGTTTGGGACGCGGCGGCGGTGACAGTGGTATTCTTCATATTCGATACTTTCGCTGTAAGGAACATTCTGTTTCGTCCTTCACTCAAGCTTCGAAAGAAGCTAGAGGGACTCATCAGCACGGATCACATCCGTGGACAGCGACCCATCTCTACCCGCCGTATGAGGCAGGATTTACGAGAATGAGTCGGAAGAGTGGTATTCATGCCCATCGGAGGTGCTTATCGCTCCCTCCATGGATATGATTTGACCATCGGGGATCCATCCGCATCCGATCTTCATATCGGTTCAGCTCGATCGAAGCATCTAGGAAAGATCCCAGATGTTGCATTGGTTTACGAGACAGCGAATCATCGCCGTCCGCTCCACATTTCGAGCTCACCATAGTGGCGCTTGGACGTCTCTCCACATCTGCGCACGGAAAGCTCGAAGATTTCAAGCGTTCTGTGCGCAGATGTCCCGTTTTACAAAGAGCTTCACTCTGCAGACCTACAACTTGTTGCGGGTCTGATAAAGTGAGGGATCGTTTCGATCCCTCATCCGATTTTAGGCGTAAATCAGCAAACCATGATTCGCAGTGACGAACGCTTCCGCGAACGTCGGGCGTTTCCAGCGCCCATATCGTGAGATGACCTCCTCGCGCCTCGCCCACTGGAATGGGTCGAAGGAGTGCGGTCAAAGGTTGCCTGGCTTATCACAGCACAAGATTCCCTGGCGAGTCGGAGCCGGAAGCTCCGAGGCCCATCGGGCCATTTGCTCGCGCCCCCACGATTTCCGGGCAATGGATGGATGGACCCATCGACATCGCCTCCCCGCCCTCAACCTTCTCATCTCATTTTAGAGATAAGATCAGGAGAGGTGCGGCTCCGGCTGACTATCTCAGCCGATGTGCTCGGATGCCTGCGAAGCATCTGCACCGACATTTCGCGCCCATGGCCACACAGGCGCGTAGTGTCGATGCCGATGCATATGATTCAAAGAACGTTACTGTTTTCATCCTTTCGGAATCGTCAGTCGGGACAACATCCCGATAACAGAGCGCTTTTGAGTCGAAGGTTGCGCCATCCTTCGGGAATCAACTAGTCTTTCGACTAATTGCCGCGTATCAGGAGCCATTCGGCCCATGAAATCACGGATCCATCAGAGAGGATCACCATGCATTTCCTTTGGTTGAGGGTTTGGTTGCTTCAAAGTGATCCCGGCAATATGCTCGATCCCGATGATTTTCTAGGGGAAAAGAGTCTCACATTGCGGGAGCACTTTGAAGCAACCAATCTTTCTCTGATATTTCAAACTTGATGTTCTGGGTTCATTATAGCGGAATATATTATTTTGTCAAGTTTTATTGACACTTTCATGTAGAAAATGGTAATTATAGCCTTATTTATGGCCATAAATTGAATTTAAATTGATTGATATAAATGACAGTTTTTAGAATAATTTGACGAATAAAATTTATGTTTTATTAAAATTATTTTCTGTCAAAACAAATTATTTATCAAAAAACCCATATTATTCATATAAATAGGCATAATATGGCTCTAAATATAGGTTAAAACTCTATAATGACATAAAAGCTTGACAATTTTCCTATATCTGCTATACTTG
>CAZSAV010000115.1:0-2706 GCA_964604805.1 uncultured Candidatus Saccharibacteria bacterium
TCCGGTCGCGCGCTTCGCGCATGATGTCTGCTCTGAACTGCTCTCGGTTATTTTGATAATAATCTTTAGATTTCACGATTTCCTTTCGTTGACCGAATTTGGGGGTTCAAGCACTAAAAATATAATAGCACAATTAAACAAATTGTCAAATATTGCGAGGAGGCCCCTGAAGCAAATATACACAGAATGGCGCACCCATCATCATTGATATACAATGGCGTGATGCAACCAACTGTTACCGGAAGGGCAGATCGAATGCTGAGCACAGCAATCTTGGCCGCCGTCGCCCTCTTCATCATAGGGTGGGCATTCGGCCAGTACGGCCCGATCCTCATCGCAAATGACAAATGCTTTCAAATACTCCGTTGCAATGCCGGCTTCTTCGGCTATGACGGGCTCCAGCATCTCCTGAGCGGCTTTGGCATCGCTACGATCGTCATCTGGCTGGCGCTCAGATTCCCGGCCCATAACGTCCTCCATGCCAAATTTTGGAGGAGCTTCATCGTCATCATAGCGCTCGTCATTTTCGTCTCATTCATATGGGAAATGGGCGAGATGCTCTCGGATCAATTCAGCATCAGGATACTCCATGAGAATATCGTCGTACCGAACAATATGGAACAGCCGAGCAATATCGACACTATGGGCGATATGACGTTCTCATTGGTCGGCGGCGTCATAGCGATCGGGGCATTCAGGTCCAAGGTCAAGATGAAGCAGATCGCGCAATAAAAAATCCCGTCGCTCGAAAGCGACGGGATGGTATCGGTCAGCGGTTGCTGAAGACGAGCACGATATTGCGACGGCCTTCATTGGTCGTCCCATACTCCCTCGTGGCGCTGTGCCATATCGGATTCCTGCCTGGATCAACATCGCTGCAGGTGTCGATCGAGTCGAGCTCGATGTTTCGAGCCGGAACGCCGCCGAGGAGCATGAATTGCCGTTTGATCATCCGCTTGAGGTCGATGCGCCCTTTCTCTGCCGCTCCGATGATGCAGCTATGGCCCCACGACTTCAAGATATGCCCTACGATCCTTCCATTGTCGCTATCGGGATGCCTGTACGGATACGCGAAGCGCCATGGAGAGATGCCGCAAGCGACATAGACCTTGAGGCTCCGTACCTCGGCGCCGCATTCTTTGAATCTGTCGATGATGGCGCCGACGACGCTTTCGTGCGGCCGGCTCTTCTTGGTCCGTGCGAGGACCGCGCGGTGGTCGATGAGGCATTTGAAGCCGCCATGCGAGGCGATGGCCGTGCCGTCTTTCGCCATGGCGATGATGGTAGGGCAGTCGGCGCTCCGTATGTAGAACGCCGAGCCCATCGGTATGATCGTTCCGTCTGCGTCGAAGCCTTCATGCATGACGAGGTCATTGCCCGGCTTGCCAGACGCGACGGTCTTTTTCAGGTCTTCCGGAGCGCAGATGACCGCATTGAAGTTGCTGTGAGTAGGATGCACGAGGCTGTCTCGTACCCCCATTTCTTTGGCTGCTTGAAACACTTGTCTGGTGTCGAGGCTGGTTCCGCCAGGCTGGATGCCGAACATGTGCACAAGGACTCTCCCGCGCCAGAGGCTGAGGCGGACTGTCGGTTCTATTCGTTCCATGCATTACCTTTCGTTGTGCTTTAAAAAAGCGATTTTCTATAGTTTACAATAAAAAAATGATTTGTCAATTTTAAATATAAAAAACCCGCGTACGGTTCGCGTACGCGGGGCTTTTTCAGCGCCGGAATGCGGCATGCGGGACGAAGCTATTCGTCCGCTTCCGGATCCGTCGCATGTGGCCGACCAAGTCGGTCTCTTCCGGCTCTGTGCCGAAGGAGTAGACTCCGCCGCCGATAGGTTGAGGCGGGGGCGGGCCGACGACCAAGGGCAAGGAAGAGTGTCCGAACCCTTGCATCTCATCTTCGAGCTTCTGCTTGGCGCGCTCTGCGGCAAGCTCGTCGTCGGTCATCTCCCAGGGGCGTTTGGGACGCGGATACGTGCCTTGCGGTCCGGGGAAGTTGTATTTCCGACAGATCTTCCGGTCATGGTTCTTTAATGATGTCGCCACGGTCAGTTCCTTTCAGTTGTTGTATTTGTGCAAAACGGTACTTTACAATGATAGCACAAATACATACTAATGTCAATAAGGTTAGAAGATACAAAAAAGCCGCTTACGTGCGTAAGCGGCGCTCTTTTAGCCGATGCCGAAGCCGATCGTGCCCTTGAACTTGGCAGGCTTCCTGCACGGGCGGTATTTCTTTCCGTCGAACTTGTACCACCACTGCGTCCTCACGCCTGTTCCGAATGCGTGGATCTCGGGGTACACGACGTCGGTCGGCAGCCGTTCGATCACTGCGTACGGGTAGTAGCCGGCCTCGTTGAGGCTGCCCTCGTTCTTTTCCAATATCTCCTGCGCTCTCCCGAGGCTCGTACAGGCCGCAGGCGTGCGGTCGTGGTACTTTTGGTCGAGCGGACCGATCGTGGTTACGGTGTATATGTCCATATTCAATGTACCTTTTCCATTTTTTGAGTGAGATTTTCAATCGTGCGCTTGATCCTTACAAAGCCCTCACGGGTGAGATGCCGCTCGACGCATTGGAGGATCATCCCGCTCGGCATCGCTTTCAGGAGCTCTTCCCATAAGTCGCTTTGTTCGAACGCCTTGGGGTCCTCGAACTCTCGAAGATGCTCGCCGCGCTCGACGATCTCGGCGTTCTTGA
>CAZSAV010000116.1:0-2688 GCA_964604805.1 uncultured Candidatus Saccharibacteria bacterium
TTTTGCAGTAACCACAAACTGAACAAACGAAAGGAAATACGTGCCGACGACAGCAATATTCTATATCGGTAAAGGCAAAGACGCAGAGCTCCTCGGAGGCTTTCTATCCGACGGATTCCCGTTCTATGAGGATGCTCATGGCCAAGGAGTCCCAAGGTCGATCGTCGCCGCCCGCTCTGCGGCCGCATTCAAAAAAGCGGTACAGGAGTATGCGCGACACCTGGATATCACTACTCTCTGGGACTTCGATAACCAGCAAAGCTGGAATGCGTCGAAGAAATTCGACTACGTATACTCGTTCTTCGACGGCCGAGTCTGGATCTCACAGAGAGGCGGGGGCTGGCATAACCGGATCGCCGGCATCGCTCGACCGCTCACTGCGCCTCCAGGACCGCTCATCCGCAAGGGTAAAGTGGCCTACAGCGGGTTTGTCAGCATCACCTGTGGAGACTGCCATTACAATCTCATGATCACGCTCGACGCGCTGCGCCGGAAATATGGCATCGATGCCCGGCTCCAAGACGCCAAGCGCTACTTCCGTAGCAAGGGCTTCGAATTGACCGGCGGCTTCGGCTGGCAATGCCCGCGCTGCCTCAAAAAGAAAAGGAAGTGACTTATGCCCGGATGCGAGTCCGGGCTTTTTTATACAAAAAAGGCGCACGTATGTGCGCCGTGGATCAATTCTTCTCTGCAGAAGGGAGGAACGCCGTCATCGGACCGTTTCCCAGGAGCTCTTCAGCCGTAGGAGGCCGAGGAAGGTCCTTGAGCGGCGGCAAATTGCTCTTGCAATTGCCGTCGATCACCGTGAGTATGCGCCGATTGTACTCAGTCATACCGTCGAATGCGTGCTGGAGCTGGGCATTCACCGCGAGCAGTTTGGCATTCTTTTCGGCGAGGGCTTCGCGCTCCTTCGACTCGCTGGAGACGAGGAGCTCTGCGAGCTGGTGGCTGATCTCGTTGTTATGCGCCTTGAGGGCGGCATTCTCCTTTTCGAGCTTCTTTACATATCGTTCCGCAAAGATGCCGCAGGTGAGCGCGAGTACCATTGTGCCGATGTAAATGATTTCACCGATCTTCATATTCTTTCTTTCTTTTGAATTGTTGTGTTCTCTATTTGAAAAGACTGTAACACATATATTTACTGTGTCAATGATGGATCGCAACAAAAAAGCGCGCCGAGCTGGCGCGCTATGTTCATTCATCCGTCTTAATCAGAACAGGCTTGATCGTCTGGATGCAGGGAAAGTCAAGCAGGCCATTCGTAATCGGCAGATCGTTATTCATGTTGAAACGGACCTGATCGAACGACTTCGAATAGTACGCGATGACCATATCGAGGTTCGTCTCGTATGAATACTGCGACGCCTTCCAGAGCTTAACCTCCAATTGCAGATTTTTGTTTTCCGCGCGCAGAGTGTCGTTTTCCGCGCGCATGATCTTAATTTTGGCCTCGATCTCATTTAGCAGCTCAATATTCGATTTGCCTGCTACGTTCGATTTTGGAGCCTTACCATTGGCTACATAGATAACCAATGCGCACGCGAGAAACGCGGTACTGATGATAGAAATAATCACAGATTTCATATTTTAGAATGTTCAAAGGTGTTGGTTTATTTGAATTAATTATATCACAATAAATTCCAATGTCAAATATATCTAGAGGGTAGCATTAATTGACTATTCCGCATTTCACCTGCAATATGGCTTCAGAAAGGACTGAATGAAAGACTATACAAAAGCCATATTCGGGGACATCAGCAAAGTCAGAGAGCTGTTCGTACAAGAAATGCGATCCAAGCGCATTCGGCACGGCATGTCGCGGAGAAAGCTCACGGCGCTCCTCAACATCAAGCCGGGCAGAGCGACGGCGGCGATGGTAGAGGATAACCCGAGACTCTTCACTCATGCATTCTTGCAGAGATTCGGATGGGAATCTCTCGACCGAGACGAGCTATTCCTGCTCGAGGGGCCGGGAATCAACCGCGCCATCAGCGCGTACCTCCGCAGGCGCGGGAAGCTGAGAGAGGCGATCGCGTCGCTCAGCCGGAATAAGGACAATCGTGAATTCATCCGCACCCTTCGTAAAGCGCGTTTGTCGAATACGCAGGCGGCTGAGATCCTCATATTTGAATCTGTAATGGGGAAGCTCCAGCAGACCGACATCGACCCTCCGCAGAAGCGATGAGACCATACCAGCGACCAAGTCGCTGGTTTTTTCGTTTTGAGGTATGATTATCGTATGAATACAAAGAAAATCCTGCTCTCAGGCGTCAAACCGACCGGCCAGCCGCATATCGGCAACTATTTCGGCGCGATGAAGCAATTCGTCGACTCGCAGACCCTCGGCCAGTACGACTGCATATTCATGATCGCCGACTATCATGGGCTCAACTTCATTCAGAATGGCGACGAGATGCGCAAGCTGACCCTCGACCTGGTCCTCGACTATCTCGCTATCGGCATCGATCCGACGAGATCGATCATCTTCAAACAGTCCGACGTATCGGCGCATACCGAGCTCGCTTGGATATTCGATACCATCGTCACCATGCCGTACCTCATGCGCGCCCATGCCTACAAAGACGCAGAGGCCAAAGACAAAGAGATCAACGTCGGCACATTCAACTATCCTGTGCTCATGGCGCCCGATATCCTCCTCCATGACACGGACGCCGTGCCCGTCGGGCC
>CAZSAV010000117.1:0-2643 GCA_964604805.1 uncultured Candidatus Saccharibacteria bacterium
TTCGGGTCGTAATTGGTATTCAAAATGTTTCCGACTGCGCGAAAGGCCCGCGGACTCCCCGCCTTCGCAGCGACTTCTTTGTATGTGAGGGTCTTGCCTTTCGGGATCTTCCGCACGACTGCAAAGACGCTCTCCGTGAACGATCGTTGACTTGCCATATGTTTTGTATTATAAATCACACGGAAAGGAAATGCTATATGAGGCGTAACAGAAGCAATATGCGGAGGACGAGCCCTGAACGGCTGCTCCGCTATCGCCATAATGCAAGGATCGAACGGATACTGTATGAGATCAGCTGCGAGACCGGCGCTCGGACCGAGACGACGGTGGCGCGCGTCTTGAAGCAGCTCGAAGAGAAGAAGATGCTCCCCATCTGGATTACCGGATGGACAGCCCATCAGGTCGGGTCTCCTGAGGACAAGCGAGGCATCGACGTCACCGTCAGGACCGATGCGGGAGAAGCATATCTCCAGATCAAGAGCTCCCTCGCCGGCAGAGAGAAATTCGAAGCCAGGCAGAAAGGAGGCCGGTATGCCAAAGATATCGTCGTGGTCGTCATCAACTGGCGCTTCACCGATGAGATCGTGGGCGACGTGCTCATCGAAGCGGTGAGAGGCGTCCGAAACATCTTGCTCAAAAGAGCCGCCGCGGCTCGCGCAGGAGTCGGCGCGCGATCCCAAGTAGCGCAACGCGCATAGCAAAGCGCGCCATATGATGGCGCGCTTTTTTTATTTTCTATGCGAGCTATTTTGTAGCGACCGTCACCTTGGTCATGACCACGTCTGAAAGCGGCCTGTCGTCCGAGTCGCGCTTGCTCGCCACGATGGCATCGACGACGTCCATGCCAGAGAGCACCTTGCCGAATATCGTATATTTGTGCTGAAGGGCGTAATCGCTCTGCATGATGAAGAATTGGCTGCCATTGGTATTCGGTCCGGAATTGGCCATAGCGACCGTGCCACGCACGTAGCCGGCCTTATACGAAGCGGTCGCGGGATCGAGCTCGTCTGCGAACTTATACCCTGGGCCGCCGCGACCAGTGCCGGTCGGGTCTCCGCCCTGGATCATGAAGCCGGGGATGACGCGGTGGAATATGGTGCCGTTATAGAAGCCTTTTTGCGCGAGCGTCACGAAATTCTGCGCCGCTTTTGGAGCGTCAGCGTCATATGTCTCGAATACGATCGTGCCTTTATTCGTCTCGATGGTGATGGTATGCATGAAATTTTTTGTTGATGGGTCTTTTACGCCGGACGGAGGGATGAGGCCTTTGTCGTTTGCTACGACGGGAGCGCTGGCCGGATCCGAGCCGTACCTATTGAATGCCGAATCGGGCTTCGAATTGAGGACCGCTTGGACGACCGCCAACAGGGCGATGGCGCCGAGGATAGCGAGCACCCATAAGGAGCGCTTTGGTTTCTGTTCCATAGATGTTCTATTACGAATAAATCTGCGATTACAGATTATACAGCTCCTTGGCCTTGTCGGCCACTTGACGGACGGCTTCGTCGATCGTCATGCGCAGAAGAGCGCCCGCAGCCGACTTGTGGCCTCCGCCGCCGAAGGCAGTCGCCAGCTTGGAGACGTCGAAACGGTCGGCGTCCCTCGTGCGCATGCTCGCTTTGATGAGGCCGGGCTCGGTCTCCGCCATGCCGACGTCTATGTTCCAGCCGGTCACGGTCATGAGGAGCGATGCTATCTCGCTCACGCTCACTTCTTCAGGGTCTATCCCCTTCTCTGTGAGGAGGGAGAGCGGCACAGCGGAGACGGCGACGTTGCCGCCATGGAACGTCTGGATCGAGTCGAGGGCGAGACCTTTGTATGCGAGCGCGCTCGGCGAATTGGAATTTTCCATCTTGGATATGAGCGACGGGAAATCAGGAGCCACGCGAGCGAGCTCCGCCGCTATCTGGAACGTCCGGACCGTCGTCTCGCGATATTTGAAGCCGCCGGTGTCGGTATATATGCCGATGAAGAGGTTCTTGGCGATATTTGCATCGAGAACGATCCCCCATTCCTTGAAAAGGTCGAACAGGATCTGAGAGGTGGCGGGGTATGACGGTTCGACGATATTGATCTTGCCGAAGCCCGGATTGGTGCGGTGATGGTCGATATTGACGATAGCGAGGGACGCAGGGAATTCGATCTTGCCTTTGCTCGATACCCTGTCGATCGAAGCGCTGTCGAGGACGATGAAGAGGTCATACTGGTTCGCATCGAGCTCGAAATAGTTCTTGGGCACGATCTCCTCGGCGCCAGGAAAATGCATGAAAGCCTGGGGCATGACCGAGTCGCCCTTGATGACGGTCACCTTCTTGCCGAGCTGCTCGAGGGCCCATTTCATGGCCAAGGCCGATCCGACCGAGTCGGGATCCGGCGACGGATGGCAGTGGAGCAATATCGAATCGGCCTTCTTCACTTCTGCCAATATCTCTGGCGCGAGCTTCTTGATGAGCGGTGATGTTTCCATAGGTTGGCAGTATAGCACTTCAGGCTAATTTGCGAGAGGCCGGTACTCGGCGGAGCCGAAAGCGAGGATCGGAACGAAAATGAAAGGAAGGAACAAGAGCCCTACCGCGAACCAGCCGTCTTTTCCGAATGAGAGCGATAGCCTGTATAAAAGCACGATCGATACGACGATATTGA
>CAZSAV010000118.1:0-2617 GCA_964604805.1 uncultured Candidatus Saccharibacteria bacterium
CGTGCCGAACTTCCGGGCAGCGGTGTCGGCAGGGGAGGCGACAGAGACGTTCGCCTCGACGCGCATCTCGCCTTTCTCCATGTTGGCGTCGCCCGCTCCGAGGTAGCGGAGGAGGAGCTGGAGCTCCTTGGCGAAGCGGACGGCGGTCTCGGCGTCATGGATGGTCGGAGTGGTGACGAGCTCCATGAGCGGCACGCCGGAGCGGTTGAAGTTGACGAGGCTCATCTCGTGCTGGTCGTGAGTCGATTGGGCGGTGTCCTCCTCGAGGTGGATGCGCTCGAGGCCGACCCCGGCAAGGGTGCCGCCCGAGACGAGAGGGTACTTGTACTGGCTGATCTGATAGCCCTTCGGTATGTCGGGATAAAAATAATTCTTGCGATCCCATTCGGTGAAGTCTGCGAGCGTGCCGTCTACTGCGATGCCGACCGACAGCACCTTCTTGATCGCGTCCATGTTGAGCATGGGGAGCGTGCCGGGGTGCCCGAGACAGATAGGGCAGACGTTCGCGTTCGGCCTCTCTTCGTCGGGGTCGTTCTTGCACGAGCAAAACATCTTTGAGGCGGTCTTGAGCTCTGCATGTATCTCGAGCCCGATAGTGGGTATATATTTCGTTTCCATTCGTTTAAGACTAGCAGAAATGGCGATTAATTTCTAATGCGGATCGCTAGTCTTTGAGGTGCTGGACGAGAAGCTTTTTGACCTGCTTTTTGCTCGGCCTATTGCCTTTGCTCTGCTCGATCTCAAGGAGCAGCTTTTCTATGTCTGCCAGACGGTAAACGCGGTAGTTATTGATAGGGTGCCGAGAGGCCTCGAACTTGCCGCTATTGTCCCAGTTGCGGAGGGTGAGCGGGGTCACGCCGAGTATCTTGGCGGCCTGTTTGATCGTTATGAGTTTTGAGTATTGGTTTTCCATAACATTACTATACATTAATAAAGCATATAAATTTATGTATATATTATAGCAGAATTTTATAGTGATTAGTAAGGTTTAGTATATCTGCGGTTTGATGCATGCGATTTCGATTTACTCATATCGATTTAGTTCTCAAAAATATTTTTGATCATACCTTGATGAAAATTCCACGATAAAATCTTCAAATTTTTGCCTCGTAAAGTCTCTTTTACCTGCCTATTTTAGCACTAAATTTTTTTCGAGTCTCTACGAGCCGTATATCGACGATATCGAGGTGTCGAAATCGGTTAAAATTTTTATCAGAGCGCATTTTAATGCGAATGAAAAAATATGGCACTTGTCCACAGAAATTTCATAAAAATTTAGAACAGCCGCAGGTTATAATGGATGGCGAGGTACATGAAACATATCATTATTTTACAAGGCAAACGATTCATCTCGTCTAAGCGAGCATCCAATATCTCGGGATACTCGAGCGACTATATCGGCCAGCTCTGCAGAGCGAAAAAGATCGATGGAAAGATGGTCGGGCATGCGTGGTTCGTCGACCAGGATTCGCTCGAGGCTCACATGGCGAGCTCGGCAGCCCCGGAGGCTTTCAAGGATAGGCACCAGAATTTCAAAAAGAACAAGGATCAGCGCCTGTCGCCGAAGATCGAGCGCGGAGCAGCCATCTCTGACGCCGGGCGCATCTCGAGCAAGGAAGCCGCTCTCAAATACGGATATACCAACGACTATCTCGGCCAGCTCTGCCGAGCAGGAAAGCTCGATGGCCGCATATTCGGCAATACATGGTTCATCACGGAAGAATCGCTCGCCGCGCATAAGGACAGGATCGAGAAGGCTGCGCGCGAGAAGGAAGCACAGACCGCGATGATGGAGCCAGCGGCTCTTCAGAGCTTTGGGATCCAAAACCTGAATGCGCCACATGGTGCGGTTGCGACGACTGCGATCGGATCAGCTCCTGTCGTTCACGTAGCATCGTCGGTTATCGGACACGCTCAACCGATCGTGTCCCAGAATGCGCTCGTGCTCTCGCCGGTCGTCGCAAAGCCGATGGTCACGAAGAGCGGGCTTTCTCCGATCGCAGTCTCCTCATTCGTACGCAAGGCATATGTCGCGGCGATCGCTGTCGCGCTCGTCGTCTCGGTCGGTGCCCTGTCGCTCGCGACGTTCGGCTCGAAGCCGAGCTCGGTCTCCAATCGCCCGTTGACCGCGAGCGTCTATGCGGCCGCAGAGTCGTTCTTGTCATTCATCGGATCCGAGTATCGAGCTCTCGTTGCATTGCTATCAGGTACGTCTGCTTCAGTCGCTGTAGCTCCGAAGTCAGAAGCGCCTCAGGCCCAGGCTCATGTGCCGTCGCAGAGCGGCATCGCTGTCGCGCCTTCGTCAGGATCGTCTGCCGCCGATCAGGAGCGCATCCAGAAGATCAAGGATTCATTCTCAGACGAGGTCGTGGTAAAGCCGGACCAGAGCGGAACCTCAGGCGTCATCACGCCGGTTTTCCGCCAGTCCGCAGGAAAGGACTATGTGTATGTGATGGTCCCGGTGAAGAATGCCTCGCCGCCGTAGCATACGAGTTCGTTTATTAGCATTATTAAATCTTTAGAGCCAACAATCATGAAACAAGCAGCAACATTATTCCGCACCACCCTCTCTCCCGCCCTGGCCTCCTTCCTCGTCCTCTCAGCCCTCTTCATGATG
>CAZSAV010000119.1:0-2592 GCA_964604805.1 uncultured Candidatus Saccharibacteria bacterium
CACTTTTGAGAATTCTTTGAGCGGCTCCGCACCCACCCTGCGGCTCGGACTGTCAGGTGAGACGAATTCCGGATGTTCGCGTTCGAGCGCCTCCGATTCTGCCACGAGCGAATCGTACGCTTCATCGCTGATCTCGGGCTTATCGAGGGTATGATAGAGGCGACGATGCCGATCGATCGTCTCTATGAGCTTTTCGTAGCGCGCTCGAGCGCCATTCTGGGCCTTTTTCATGGATACAGAATACCATAGAACGGCATGCCGGAAAGGGCTACCAGAAATCTATGAATGTGAGCTGGAGCGCGCGCTCGACGGTCTGCGAGCTGGTGCGCAACGGCCCGGCGACGGTACAGAGATTGTATCCGCGAGAGACCATGATGGTCACATGCTTGCCGTCGGCCCTCGTGCCTGTGGTGAATCTGACGAGGGCGCAGGTGCTGTTCTGGAGCGGCACGAGCACCTGTCCGGACGTCACTTCGTTGGCCATGCCATATGACGTCACCAAGGGGTCATTGAACGAGCTGAACGGCTGGAATGCGCCCGCAGTCGGAGACGGGACATTGGCGGTCGTGCCGGCGCACGGCAGGACGTTGGTAGCCTGGAACAGGGTCCTGTTCAAGGTGACCGGATCAGGGATGGCATTGGTGGTCGAAGCCACGATCCTGTTCCTCACTGCATATGCAGCGCATTCGATGCCGCTATCCGCCGCATAGAACGCATATGTCGATTCGCGGGCGGTCGCGGCGAGCAGATATTGCTTCTGGCTCAAAGAGATGATGAATATAGCCACGCCCAATACCAAGGTCGCCACCAAGACGGCGAAGAGCAGCGTATAGCCTCGTTGTGATCGCAATTTCTTCATATTAGCGGAGCACCTTATCTATCTCGCTTGATAAGCGGACCTCATACGGGATCGTCCCCTCGTTCCATGACACCGTCACGATGACCGAGCATTCGGTGAGAGCGGCAGTGCACGGCGCAGGGTTATTCGGATCAGGCGATGCCGGGTCGCTCAGATAGAACGAGCGAGAAAATATGCTGTCTGACGAGCCGCTGATGCCATAGCCGTTCTCATCGTCGAGAGCCAGCGGCGCATCCGCGCCGGATGTGATGTTCCAATTGTTTCCCGATGAACCGATGGCGCTCGCATCGCAGGGGTTTGCTCTGGTGCATTGCAATGAATCGAGCTGATAGTACGAGAGCCATGTGGCTGCCGCAGTATCAGCCATGTTGTTGTCATGGGCATTCTTGACGACCTCCATGGTCTCTTGAGCGAGGAATGAAGCGGTCATCTGGTCGCGGGCATAGAGCGCGGCGGTGAGCCCCTTGGAAGCTACGACGAGTGGGCCAGCGACCGATATCATGAGCACGGTTATAGCGACCAGCGTCTCGACGATGGTGAAACCGCGCTGCGCGCGGCGGCGAGAAATACGGGCGAATTGTGTATGGCGATCATTCATATCATTGGGTGCGGGCTGAAACGGCGGTCTGTATGTCAAAATATGTCCTTTGGGCTTCCTTCGTCCCTGAATATCCGGATATCTTTATATATGCCATCGGATATGCGTTGCTCGAGACTTCTACCAGGTATGACGTGATAGTCACATTCGGATCCACGATCGATGAAAAGTCAGAGTCAGCGAATCCTTCCCCGCACGCGACGCTCGACGGATCCTGCGAAGCCTTCTCGAGATTCCATGCGCCGGCGACGAGCGTGGACGGCACGAAACGATATGCGGAAATGAGGTTGCATGTATTCGGCGTCGCGGCCGATGAATTGGTCTTCGACGAGACGAAAGCGATGGCGACTCCGGAAGAAGACGACCCGGAATCGGACTCGCAGCCGCGGCCCGTGAACGGATTGGACGGAGAGGTCACTGTCGTCGCGCCATCTGTGCAATTGTAGCGAGCGCCGACGCGCATCTCGCGCGACATGGCTTCAAGGGAAAAATTGAGGTTCGTTATGGCCGTTTGCAGGCTCTGCGCTTTGTTATTGGCATTGATGATCTTGAGGAGCGCACCCAGAGCCACGACCGCGACCACAGAGAAGAGGCCGAGAGATACGATCATCTCGATCAACGTGAATCCGCGCTGTGTGTTCTTGGTATTCATATCATTCGACGACCGATATCTGGCCGTTATTGCGCACCTCTACTCCGCGCGTGCTCTCATCCGTGCCTTTGATGGTGATCTTGGCATAGTGATATGCCGAATTGCATGTGCCATCGGCGCAGATGATGGCCGTGGGATCCGGGCGCTTGAAGACGACATCAAGCGTCGTAGCCGATACCGCGCATGTCGAGCTCGATCCGACGCAGACGTCCGATATGGTGCCTCCCCTCCTGATAGAGTACGTGGTGATATCGACGGACGTATTGCCCGGCTCATAGTCGTAGTTCGCGAGGCCAGGCGTCGGCAACACCGCATAGAGCGTCATCTTGGTATTCGCGGTGCCGCTCGATGACTTTGAAAAATGGATGCCGTATGAGCACTGAAAGGACTGGTTGCAGGAGCCAGCGACATTGGCATTGCCTTTGACGCTCAAGCCGTAGGTCTGAGCGGTGCGAACCACCAAGGCCGCATCGTATGCGATAT
>CAZSAV010000120.1:0-2557 GCA_964604805.1 uncultured Candidatus Saccharibacteria bacterium
AATTTATTCAGATCAATTTGAGACAACGTTTTATAATGAAAGTACGACTATAGACAATAGATTAAAAAACCAAGATGATAGGATAAAGAAAATTGAAGATTCAGTTAAAATACTTAACACTAGATGATCCTTTAATATGATTTGTGAAATAAAAAAGCGAACAGGAATTATAAGAGTAGAGCAAAAGCTTAAAAAAATAAAACCCACGGGAACATGTTCCCGTGGGTTGTGAATTGCATCAGGCATTCAGCTTGAAGTGCGTCTGGACGAGGTCGCGGAGCGGCCACGTATCGGTGAGGCCGAGCCAGGCGTCGCCCTCGAAGAGCTGGAATGTCGGCTTGCGCACGAAACTGCTCTCCCAGCTCGCTACTCGACGGCCGAACAACTTGTCGATCCCGTGCTGGGCGCAGACCTTTTCAAGGTCGTCTTGGAATTGCGTCTTGATCGCATCGGCCCATTCCTTGTAGGACTCGCATGTCTGATCTTTGGTCGGCGCTTCATCTTTACGCCCTTGAGTGGGTATGGAACAGCAGGCGCAGGGCAGGTAGAACGTGCCTCGGAATCCGCTGTCGCCGATCGAGATGGCCCAGCGCGTGCCGCCTTCTTGGTCGTTCCACAGCATCATCCCGTATTCAGGAGAGTTAGGGAACTGGAGAATGACCATCTTGCGTCCGGGGTGGGGAACGTCGATGACGTTCGGGTGGATCTTGGTCGGCACGAGCTCCAGATAATCCTGGATGTGCAGAGCGTGCTGCATCTCTTTGTATTGGGAATCGAACGCCGCGAGCTTTTCGTTCCGGGTGTGCTCCATGGGTACCAGCCGATTGCGCCGTTCGGTCTCGATGCCGTTCAGCGTCACGGCGAGCACGGCTTTCAAAGCATCGATCTTTTCAGTGGTTTCGATACGGGCGGCGGCTTCTTTCCTGGTGAGCTCGTCTCGTAAAGGGACGATCTCAGCGTTGAGTTTCGTTTCTTCAGCCGCTCGTTCAGTGCTTAGCGTGAATAGCGCCGTTCGGACATTGGTCAATTTGCTCATTAGTATCCTTTGACTTGTTTGTTGATGTAAAGATCCTGTATGTAGGTATTATATCATATTTTATGATATTGTCAATCATACGTGGTCGATTCCACAAGGACCGCATGATATACTGTCGCCATGAAAGTGAACGTCGGATCCAAGAATATCACCAAGATACAGGGCGTCCGCGATGCATTGGCGGATTTTCCTGAATTCGCTTCGGCAGAAGTCGTTTCAGTCGAGGTGCCTTCGGGCGTGCACAAACAGCCCAAGAGCATGGCCGAGACCGTTCGAGGCGCCATGAATCGAGCCGAGAAGGCATTCAAGGATTGCGACTATTCCGTCGGGCTCGAGAGCGGCCTCATCGAAGTGCCGCATACCAAGAGCGGCTACATGGACATCACCATGTGCGCCATCTATGACGGCGCGAATTTCCACCTCGGCGGCTCGTCGGCATTCGAATACCCCAAGGCCATGATCGACCTCGTCTTCAGCAAGGATTATGAGATCGACGAAGCTGCGAAGGAAACTGGATTCTCTCATGACGAGAATATCGGCGAGCGCGAGGGCATGGTCGGCTACCTGACCAAAGGCCGCCTCAATCGCACCGGCTATAGCAAGCAAGCCGTCATCACTGCGCTCATCCATCTGCTCAATCCGAAGCACTATTAGATAGCGTCATATAGGTATGATCAAAAATCAATGCGACCCGAGTCGCGCTTTTTTGTTGGAAACATTGTAAAATATGAGAATCATGACAACACATACCAAGGGCTCTATGAGCCGCAACCTTGCGTACGCCATCGTAATACTCGTGGTCGCCGCAGGCGTGTACCTCTATTCAAAGACCGCTCCGAGCCAGCTCACCGATCAGAACGGCTCGCAGGCAACTACCACTCCGGACCAGACGACGCCGGCTCCCGTGGCAAGCCAGCAGACGCCGGCCCCGGCGCCCGTGCCCAGGACCTCATACGCAGACAAGGCATTCGGCTTCTCATTCTCATACCCGACTTCATGGAAAGTCGAGACAAAGAACATAGCCCGCTATGGCGAATCGATCGTACTCACCAAATCTGACGGAGACTCTATCATCATCGGCAAAGTGACCGGCACCCAAGCTCAGGACGACGATGCCAAGTTCGGTTCGATCACCTATTACTACAATTCAGGCGCAGGCACATGGATGTGGATGGGCGACGACGAGCGCGGAGATGCCGTGCTTCCGGCTGTAGCGACTCCGATATTCTCGACAGACTCCGGTTTGCCGGTATTCGCGGGCAGGGGACGCTGGAAGACGGACATCGTGCCGCTCTCGCATACCAAGTTCCTCATCGTCAATATGACCGGCAGCGGCTATACGCAGGACCTCGACCCCTTGGTCAAGACCATAGCGGCTCTGGTGCCGACCGCTTCCGCGCCTTCTCAGCCGGTCATCAGTCCGTACATCTCGGCCGCATTCTCCTCGACTGGAGTCCAGAACTCTTTCTATTCAGGCGACCAGGCCACATTGAGCGGATTCAATTTCCCATACAAGACCAA
>CAZSAV010000121.1:0-2495 GCA_964604805.1 uncultured Candidatus Saccharibacteria bacterium
TGTATGGGCCGCTCAAACCGCCAAGGCCGAGCTCGTCTCCGCCCAGGCCCGTCTCGCTATCCAGAGTGAAGGAACAGCTCGCAGATTGCGACAGGGTCATATTGAGATTCGTCGTGGCTGTGCCGTTCGGAGCGATGCTTGCGGGACTGAAGCCATATGCAGTCACGACCCCGTTGCCGCTCGTGCCTGAGGCCTGCCATGTGGCTCCCGGGCTATACGTCGCTGCGACCGAGCCCGCATTGCCGCCCACATTCGAATACTTCTGAGCTCCCGATGCTGCGGTATTTTCAAGCGTATTCAGATAGAGGAGATAGTTGGTGCCGTCAGATACATAATGATATTGCTCCCCCGATATGCCCGGCAGAGCCGATATTATCTTGCCAGATCCGATATATGGCGCGAGCGAACCATATGTGCCGGTCGATATAGCCTGTTCGCTTCCGCTCGTCGTCGGATACGAGCCGCCATTGGCTGACCTGATCAATTCCATAGCCGTTCTCATCTGGTTGATGCCTTGCACCCTCTGCGCATCCCTGGCTTTCGCGCGCGCTCCCTGCAATGAGACGAGAATGACCGATGCGAGCATGCCGATTATCGATATAACGACGAGGAGCTCGATCAAGGTGAAGCCCTTTGAATATGTGCGCATGAGTATTTTGGTTTTTATTTATAATATCAACGAGCATCCGCTACCGTATGCTTGGCCAAGCCTTCTGCATATAGTTGCTGCACCTGCGCGGTCGTGATCGCCTGGCCGTAGATGACGACATCGTCGATCGAACCGAGGAAAATATTGCTGCCTGACTGCGAACCGGCATATATGGATCCGAGCGCCCAGTTCGTTGTCGATGTGCAGTATTGTCCAGAGCTGCCTACCGGGGCTTTCATGACTTGATGACCGTCTATATACAATGTAAGCGTCTGCGGTACGCTGCTGCTATAGGTATATGTCACTTGTTGCCATTTACCAAGCTGGAAAGTGTAAGGTGTCGAGCTGTTATAACATCCGTTCCAGCCGAAGATTATGCTCGTAGGAGTGATGTTAACGGCGATATTTTTCGATCCGATCGCATTCGCGCTTTGATAACCAGTCAATGCCGCGACCCCGAAGCCATTCGGGTCCGTAAGCGAACCGGTGGGTTTTACCCATACCGACACCGTATGGTCCGTATAAGAAGGGGGCGACGAAAAATTAGCTGTCGCATACTGGCTCGAATTGGCTATGACCAAAGCCTTGCCTGACCCCGTCGGCGTACTGCTCGTATCGAATGTCGGGTTGCCAAAAGGAGTCCCTGTCACGCCATTGCCTGACATATCAGTGACCGTGCCGCCACCCGTCGAATCATTGTTGAAATTCCAATTGAGCAGAACTTTATCGCCGAAACCCTGATAGTTATGGGCCGAGAATTGCACGCCCGCTCCGACTCTTCCCTTGTCGCGCGCGCCCTGAAGCGACACCAATAGGACGGACGACAGCATGCTGATGATCGAGATGACCACCAAGAGCTCGATGAGCGTGAAGCCGGATGTTGTCTTGATCCTCATATGTTTATTTGAAATATTCGACCATCACGAACGTGACCGCGAAATTGGCCAGCATGACGGCCACCAGAAGTATGTAAATCGATCGAGGCAACGGCGGCTTGTGCTTTTTGAAGAGCTTCATAGGAAATTCTTAATGATAAAGTACGTTATGGCGATGTTTATGAGGACGACGACGACCAGGATGATCTGCGCCCCGATCGGCGACTTGGTGAGGCCGTGGCGCATGAGCCAGCGGACCATCGGAGGCTCGTTGCCCGTCGGCACGTATTGTTGGCCGGTCGGAGGGTTCTGACCGACGAAGCCCGGCGGCCTGCCGTAGCGCATCTTATCTTCTTCGAATTCGACTCCGGTTGGCATTGTGCCCTAATTATACACCATGTCATCAGGTATACCACCATCCAAGGTGTCGATAATGTTGTGGGCGGCTATGATAGCCATGTCTTGGCGGGCTTCCTGGGTCGATGAGGCTATATGAGGGGTCAACACTGCGTTCGGAAGGCTCAATAGACCGTCAGTGAGGTGCGGCTCATTCTCGAATACGTCGAGGCCGGCCCCGGCTATGGTCCCGTTTTTCAAAGCGGCCACGAGCGCATTCTCGTCGATGACCGGTCCGCGCGACGTATTCACCAAGAATGCCGTCTTCTTCATGACCTTCAGCCTATCTTCATTTATAAGATGGCGCGTCTCCGGCAAAAGCGGCGTATGGAGCGAGACGATGTCGGCCTGTTTCAATACTTCCTCGACAGTCGGCCAATATGTCGCATGACAGAGCTCTTCGAGCTTGGGATTCCGGACGACATCGTAATATGCCACGCGCATACCGAAGCCTCCTGCGCCGATCTTGGCGACTTCCGTGCCGATATGCCCTGCTCCGATGAGTCCGAGCACTTTGCCATTCACTTTCATGCCTTGAAGGAGCATCGGGTCGAAACCGGTGTATTTTCCAGCTT
>CAZSAV010000122.1:0-2469 GCA_964604805.1 uncultured Candidatus Saccharibacteria bacterium
ACCACCTCGAGGATCCGATCGATGCGCGGATCGATGTCGTATTGCTTTTCCTTAAAGCACTTCTGGAAGAAATCGCGGACTGTGAGCTCAAGATCGGCGCGCGGTATGACTTGGCGGGCAGTGGCGATCGTAGAGCCTTTGGTTATATGTATGTCGCCGGACTCTGGAGAATTGTCGCCGAGAATGAGTCCGAATATGGTCGTCTTCCCTGCGCCATTCTGGCCCATGAGGGTGATCTTGGAGCCGCGGCGGACATTGAACGACACCTCATCGAGGATGGGCTTGTTGTGGCCGTGCTCGAACGACACCTCATCGAAACGGATGATGGTATCGCCGGAAAATTCGGTTTTGGGCGTTTTCGGTCCTTTTGCCATTGAGGATACACAATACGGTATTTTCAATGGATTGTGAAGTTACGTTGCCGTCTCTTGACCGAGGCTGAAGAAAAGCTATAATCAGTCCATTAGTGCCTTCGGGCTCCGAGATTCCCCGCTTCACAGCAGGGTTTCGTTTTGTATATGGTCGACGATCGCTTGCACGACTGCAATAAAATCAATCTCCCGGAGCGGGTTTTTTCTTATTTGAATGTCGTCTATAATAGACGCTTAGCGGCTAATATAAAATATATGAACCCAGTCGTACACTTCGAGCTTCCCACAAAAGACGCAGCGCGAGCCAGCGCATTCTACACCGGCGTATTCGGCTGGAAAGCCAATAAGCTCGGCCCGGAGATGAATAACTATATCGTCGTCGACACGGACGAATCAGACAAGAACGGTCCCCTGAAGCCGGGACGCATCAATGGCGGCCTCTATGGCGCGACGCCAGAGATGGGGCCTCGCCATCCGTCGGTCGTCATAGCCGTCCCTGATATCAAGGCCCATATCCAGAAGGTCATCGCCGCGGGAGGCACGGTCCAGGGCGAGCCGGTCGAGATACCGGGCGTCGGCCTCTATGCATCGTTCACCGATACCGAAGGCAATTCGAACAGCATGCTCCAGCCGAAGATGTAACGACCATATATCTGTGCGAAAAAAATCCCGTCGCCTGCGCGACGGGATTTGATTTACCACTTCTTGCCGGTGATGCGTATCGAATCACGCGATTCCCAGATGCCGCCTTCGCGCTTCACTTCGAGCGGCGTCGTGCGCTTCACGATCTCGGGGTCGCTCGATATCCAGAACGCCTTCGTCCCTTCGGGGTACGGGCCTTCGATGTCCTGACCATTCTCATTCACGATTCTGCCTCCGTATATCATAGTTCCTTTCACTTGAGGTTCTACTGTTTTTCACCATATTACTCATAAACTGTACAATTGCAACTAGATAAAAAGCCCTGCCGCTCGAGAGCGACAGGGCTGCGTTTCAAGATTTCAAGTGCTCGTCAGCGGCTTCGCGGAGAGCGTCGTCTTCGCCAGCCATGACCGAGATGATCTGGACCTCCTGACGGGTCGCCAGACCGAAGAGCTTCTCGAAAATGGCGTCAGTCACATCGTCGTCGGTGTCCCAATTTTCGACGTAATCGAAATAGAACCGAAGGATATCTTGAGGAGTGCTCTTGAGACCGAGGATCTGGATGAAGGCGAAGCTTTCGAGGCTGCCCCCGCTTTCGGCTTCGTCGCGCAATGATTCCCATTCGGACTCCGGCCAATCGGTTTGAGCGAGCGCCTTCTTGAGTTCGGCGAATGCCTCATCATAATCCGACGCATATTCCCAAAGCGCGATCCAATCCTCATCGGTCTTCGCGGTACTGATCGCTTTGGCGAAGCACGCGCCGCTCCATGCATTGAGCTCGCCTTCGTCGACGCATGCTTCTTTCCAGTCGTCGAAACCGAGGTCGAGCCCTTTGAGCTTGTCGAGGACGCGAGCCTCAGGCGAGCCGCCTTTGCTGGTCTCGCCGAAGAGCCATCGAAGCTCCGATATCGTATCTGCGTCATTGAGCACGATATCGAATGCTTGCGCGAACTTCGGATCGTCCTCTTTGCAGCTTTCGACGGCTTCTTTCGCCGCATCGACGCTATCAGGCTCTGGCCCAGGAGCGACGCTCGCGGCGGGGATAACGATCTTGGGCGGAGGAGCCGCCGGAGCCGGCTTATCGCGATACGGGTCCTGTCTCTCCTGCTCTGGCGCCGGTTCGGGCTTTTGTTTTGGCTCCTTTACGGCACTGAGGATCGGCTTGTCAGCCGGGTGATCCGGGGCTTGTGGCAATGGATCGATCAATCTGCGCAATGAGTCGAATATTCCTTTCATTCGGTCCTTTCTTGTTGAAGTTTCCTATTCTAGGGCTAATTTAATACACATATTACTATATGTCAAGCCATATATTGACTATTACCATAAAATATGCTAGTATTTTTCTCAGAGAAGGACGCGAGCTACACACAAAAACGAAGGCTGATGCCGACGGGCTCGGGCTCCTTAACAAGGAAACCTATATGATCGGAATGATAAGCATGCAGTTGATAGCAGG
>CAZSAV010000123.1:0-2458 GCA_964604805.1 uncultured Candidatus Saccharibacteria bacterium
TATCGGTCGCAGATGTTCCAGCTCCCATCTGCCATGATCTGGTCGAACCAGGTCACGGCGAGCCCGTCTACCGCGTGAGGGCCTCCGCATACCCCGATCGAGTAGCGGAGCGATACGAGGTCGAGCGGCCCGATGCGGACGTCTCCCTGATATCGCTTGTTCTTCTTGTGGCTGCCCGGCAGGAGGCGATCCGCCATGACCTGGTCCTCGGTGACGAGGGGCCCTGCGCCGTGCCGAATCTGATAGCCGCGAGTCACGCCGATCTTGACGATGTCCCCGTCATATCCGCACTCTGCGAGGAGGTCGAACGTCGCCGTAGGCAGTGTTCGGAGCCTCGACGTATACGGATGGAACCCTCGATACTTGTCGGTGAGGATGCCGTGCGAGCTCTCGACGACGATCGTCCCGTCTCGCGACAGGATCTCGTCCTCCAAATACGAACGGTCGACGATATGCACCGTCTTGTCCATCAGAGCGAACCCGTCGGCGATCCAATCGACCGTACCGGGGTCGGTGATGAACGCGACCTCGCGCTTCGCGGTCTCCTGGTCTTGAGGCCAGAGCGATCCGAGATCGTCGATGATGGGGGCCAGTTCGGCGAGCTTCTGCTGCCGGATCGCCTCGATCCGGTCTCGAAGGTTCGGCCTGCCGAGGTCGAGAGCATAGATGGCGAGCTCCGGATGGAGCTCGGAATCGAGCTTCGTCTCGCCGATGCCGACGCCGACCGTGCCCTTCTGCCGCTCTTTGCGAGCGAGCTCGCGGAGCCGCGATGCGACGCCATGATAGGGCGTAGCGCAGAGCGCTCCCGCTTCGACCGCGATCAGGTCGAATGCATCAGGGATGCCGTGCTCGTATTTGAGGCTATTCCCTTCGGCCATGAGGCCGATCGGATCGATGACCATGATGCTCGTGACGTAGGTCGGGATGCCTTCGAATGTGCCGCAGCCGAATTGGCTGAAGTTGAAGGACTGGCCGCGGCTCGTATAGACGCCATGGCTGCCTTGAGCGCCGCCGACCTTGAGAAGGGCTTCGGCGCTTTTGACGATGCATATCTTCTGCACGACTCCGCCTTTACCGCCGTCCCCGGGACCGAAGTCGGTCACGGTATACGCGCTTTTCCTTGTCTTCATAGTGCCTTTCTCATATTGGTTTGAAAGAAAAAGGGGCAGCCATGCGGCCGCCCCACTGCGATGGGCCTAGAGCCACATCCCGTCTTTGGGCTTGCCGCCTTTTCCATCGGCATCGACCAATTCAGGCTGCTTCTTGGCTTTCTTGCCGCTGATCGGCCAGACATCCCCCTTCTTGGCGAAGATATCACCCATTTTAGGGATCTTGTCGAAGTTCGGCAATTCTGCCTGAGCTCCGATGGGGATATGCGCCACGGCTTTCACGATGCTCCGCGCATCTTCCTTTGAAAGCTGGGCATCGCCCATGAGGAACTCGTCGAGCGTCTGGAGATCGAGCGTGCCTTCGGTCAGACCGATGACGGCCGCTTCGACCTCAGGGAGGAGCTCGACGGTAGGGACGATGATGACTCGCTCCCTGCCATAGATGTTTCTCCAGAACCTGGTGACCGCCGTCTCATCCTCGACTTGAACGAGGTAAGCGTGCGCGATCTTGAGAAGGTCCTGGACGATCTCGGCAGTCGAAGGAAGGCTTTCCTTCTCGATCTCGTGGCCGTTCTCCTTGACCCACTCGTAGACCTGTTCGCTGAAGACGCGTTCGAGGTTGATGCGATCGATCACGCCGCGTCCGCGGGCGTCGGTGACCGTGAAGTCGTAGGATTTGAGCCCTTGCTTCACGATATCGGCGCAGGTGAGATAAGCGGCCGCGAAGAGCCCGTAATCCGGGTCTTCATCTGAGTCGCCGCCCGCGTGCTCGGGAACCATGAGGCGGAGCTGTTCGGCCGCCTGGACGTCCATCTCCGCTTGGCTGCGGCAGAGGATATAATCGTCGCATTGATCCCCGAATATCGAGGTGATGAGATGCAGGTCATACCGCTTGAGCGGCGCCCGACGGCATTCTTTGAGCAGACGATACGAACGAGGCAATACCTTGAAAGCCAAGTCCACATTCCCGCCCATCGACCCCGTCGTATCGAATCGGGTCTCTTTGAGCATGGCCGGGCCGCGCAGGAGGACGAATGTCTTGTCCTTTTGCGGTTCGAGCCAGCTGATCGAGCGCCTGACGCCCTTGTATCCTTTCGGATCGACGAGCGGATGGAGGCCCTTGCCTTCCCGATGGCGCTGTTCGCCGCGAGACGTCGCTGATCCGCCTTCGGATTCGACCGACATTCGCGTCGCTGTGTATGCTTCTGCTGTCATTCTTCTCTCTCCCATACTATGTATCCTTTCTTCTTTGTTTGGTATATGTTGACTGTATCACCGCCCGAGCGGAAATGCCGTGAACGGATGGAATCCGCGCGGCCAGATGCGATAGACGACCGAGTAGAAGTCCG
>CAZSAV010000124.1:0-2446 GCA_964604805.1 uncultured Candidatus Saccharibacteria bacterium
GAATCGGAATATATCGTCGCCTTTGGAGATCTGCTCGCGAACGGCATCATTGAAAAGCTCTGAATTGGCTCGATATATCTCGGTGGCCTTTGTTGCAAGCGGCGAATCCACGAATACCGGCACCGATGCGATGAGGCCTCGTTCGCCCATGTTCTTGAGCTCATAGAGGAGGACCTGGGTGCGATCGATCGAGAATGCAGGTATGACCAAGGTGCCGCCGCGAGACATGGTCTCATCGATGATCTTCTTGAATTTA
This sequence comes from uncultured Candidatus Saccharibacteria bacterium, assembly GCA_964604805.1. GTDB lineage: Bacteria > Patescibacteriota > Minisyncoccia > Phycocordibacterales > PALSA-1337 > C7867-002. The sequence continues at coordinate 257 of CAZSAV010000124.1, forward strand.
TTGGTGCGTCCTTCCCTATCCTCATGGTTCCTATCGCCGTAGACGCTTTCCATGACCATGTAGTCGACGTCGCCGACCTCTTCTGTGTCGCGAAGGAGCGGAGCCGGAGAATTCCCGAGATCGCCGGTGAATAGGATCTTAGTGCCGCCGTCTTTCACCGTGACTTCTATCATCGATGAGCCCAGTATATGCCCCGCGTCTTTGAGGTATATCGAGACATCGGGAGCGATATCGAGAGCCTGGTGATAGTCCACCGTCTTCCACATCGGAAAGACCTGCGCGACGTCGTCCGCGCTATAGAGCGGCTCTTCGCCTGCCTGGCGGGCTTCGTGGGCAAGGATGGCGACGGCATCGACGAGGACGAGCTCTGCCAATTCTTTCGTCTGCGGCGTCGAGTAGATCGGGCCTTTGAATCCTTCCTTGACGAGCTTGGGAATGCGCCCGACATGGTCGAGATGGGCATGAGTGATGCAGAGCGCCGTTATCGATGACGGGTCATAGGTGAAGGATTCCCTATTGGCCTCCTCTGCTACCCGTTCGCCTTGGACCAGCCCGCAGTCTACGAGGACCTTTGACCCCGCCGGCGTCTCCAGCAAAAAATTCGCGCCGGTCACCGTGCCGACTCCCGTGCAAAAAGTTATTTTCGGAGATGCGGGCATATCATTTTTTCGAATTCATAACGAGAGCGATGGCTATGGCGCCGCCGATCACGTCATCGATGAAATCCTTTATCGTATCCGCATAATAGGCATGGGTGCCGAATGCATAGCCGTTGATATTGAGATATATCTCGATCATCTCCCAGACGATGCCTGCGGCGACGACCCAGAGTATCACTGACGCCCGTGGGAATTTGGCTACATATGTGCGAGAGCGGATGAATGCCGCGGCGAAGAGGCCGATCCCCAATCCGCCGAGGATATGCATGGGTATATCGTAGAGCGGCATGCGGTAGTAGAGGCCATGGATGCCATATATCTGCCCGACGAGGACCACAGCGAGGATGACGAGCGCGGATATATAGGTCAGCATCGCATAATTATACGCGAGAATAGACCCATATCCAAGAATGCTCCGGCGCGCATAGAAAAGCGCCTGAGCTATGCCCAGACGCCCTTCTAAGGAGTGCAAGAGTATATTACCTGTGATACAGGTGGGTGATCTCACCTCCAGCACCTAGATGCGAAGGAATGTGCCGCATGCTGCCCGTATGCCCCGACCTTTCAGAGGATATGGGCAGCATGCGTCGTCGATCTCCCGTAAATATAAATTTTGTGGAAATTACTCTTGCATCCTGTACTCATTGTAATCCTCTCTTTGGAGAGCGCAAGAGTGGAAAAGCTGTTGCGACACGTTCTTTGACATTACATCAACTTTAACCCGGAAGAGGCGCTCAACGCAGTGATTATTCCATGATGCCGTCGAGATCGACGTCATAGAGCATGGCTTCGACGACGAGGCGATAGTCGAATACCTCCCCTTTCTCGAACCAGTGAGCTATCTCGTCGTTAGCTTCTTTGACCGAACCCGATGCATGGATGAGGTTGCGGACCGCGCGGCCGTCTGCGTCGCTCATGCGGTACGAATCGAGCACGAAATCGCCGCGGATGGTTCCCATAGCTGACGAGAGCGGCTCGGTGCCGCCGGTTATCTTGCGGACGATCTCGACGGCATGCGCTCCCTGCCACACCATAGCGATCACCGGGCCTTTGGTCATGTAATTGACGAGGTTTTTGAGGATGATCTCCGTGATCTTCATGGGGTCGGTATGCGGCGGCTTGAGGCCCTTGTCGATATAGCTCTTGATGGTCTTCTGGCCGGTCTTGACGCGCCACTCTGGGTCGAGAGTATAGTGCTCTTCGATGAGCTTGGCGGTCGGCACCATCATCTTCATACCGGCGAGCTTGAGGCCGGTGCGCTCGAATCTACCGATGATCTCGGCGATGAGGCCTCTCTGGATGCCGTCAGGCTTTATGACGACCAAGGTGCGCTCGTTCTTTGGGTGGGTCTTTGGTTGGTTTTTCATAGTGAGCGTATTATAGGAGATAAAAGAGAGGTGGGCAAATGATTCCAAGCGTGTCGGATCATACTCTTCACTCGCCTCAAAGACTCGCTTCGCGAAATTGCCGATACATCGCTCCCCCAATGGGCACTCGCAATGTATCTGGCAATTTCAAGCTCGCTCAGACA
>CAZSAV010000125.1:0-2417 GCA_964604805.1 uncultured Candidatus Saccharibacteria bacterium
AACGTGGGGCCGAGCAAAGCGCCTGCGCGCTTTGCGGGTGGGATTCGAAAAGGTTGAGTATATTTTTGAGGAGCTTGCTCCGAGAAAATACGAAACCTATACAGAGCCTGTAGGACTCGAATCCCACCGTCTCCGCAGAAAAATCTGCTATAGTGCCGGCATGAGATCCCCTAACGAAGCGGATATCAAAAGATTCATAGACGCCGTCTGGTCATACTACCGCAAGAATGGCCGCTCGATGCCGTGGCGGACCGACCATTCGCCATATGCTGTGGTCGTATCTGAGATCATGCTCCAACAGACCCAGGTCAGCCGCGTCATGGCTAAATTCTCGAGCTTCATGGCCCGCTTCCCCGACTGGACCGCGCTCGCGAGAGCGAGCAATCGCGACGTCATATCAGAATGGTCCGGGCTCGGCTACAATAGGCGCGCATTATATTTGAAAAAGATCGCAGAGACGATCACCGATGGCGGCGCTCGGCGCGGCGCACTGCCCGCGACATACGAAGGCTTGCGCGAGCTTCCCGGCATCGGGCCGAATACTGCCGGGTCGATCCTCGCTTTTGCATACGATATTCCGCATCCGTTCATCGAGACCAATATCAGATCCGTTTTTATCCATCATTTCTTTGCGGACATAGAGAAGCGCGAGGGCAAGAAAGCATGCAAGAAGGTCAGCGACATGGAGATCATGCCCATCATCCAAGCGGCCCCGGCGCACCCAAAAAATAAAAAGAATCCGCGCGAGTGGCACTATGCCCTCATGGACTACGGAGCCGATCTCAAGAAGCGCTTGCCCAATCCGTCGCGACGGAGCGCGCACCATGTCAGGCAATCCCCTTTCAAAGGATCAAATCGAGAATTGCGCGCAAAGATATTGAGGTGCGTCACCGAAAGGAGCATGACGGTCGAGCAGATCTCGAGGAAACTGCGCGGATATGGCCGCGCATCGATCCAAGCCAATCTCGAGAGCATGCGCGACGAAGGATTCTTCATAAAAAAAGCGAGCCGCTGGGGGCTCGCTTGAGTGGTCATCGGCTCCAATCGACGCCGCCGGCTGCGAGCGTCTTCTTGACCTCTTTCGATGTCGCCTACCACGAGATACTGCCTGAGCCTCGAATCGTATTCCTTGGCCGCTTCGGGGACGGTCTGCTCGCAAGCCCGCATGATGAAGCCGCTCGCGCTCCCCGGCTCTCTCTGTTTGAGCGCCCTGGCTACGTCCCAAAGGGTGCTCGCGAGCGAATTCAAGATGACCCGTTCGCCTGACCGCGCCGACTGACTGATCTGCGTATTCATATATATTCCCTTTCTATTGCTGAAAAGACGCTATCTCATTATTTTGATATTGTCAATACCCGCTGTCACGAGTTTGCCGTACAATTGACGCATGCCTATGACTCTGTCCGCCAAATTGGCCGATCAATTCCGCCTCACCGCTCTACAGAAAGCCGCGCTCCGCAAGCTGCGCATCGATACGGTCGAAGACCTCCTCTACCATTTCCCTGTCCGCTATGGAGACACCGCCGAAGCCCGCTCTGTCGATTCTCTCGAGCGCGGAGAGACGGCCGTCATCTACGGAAAAGTCACCGGCCTCAAGACCAGCAAAGGATTCAAGAGCCATATCGCCATGGCCGACGGATACGTCGAAGACGAGACCGGCCGCATCCATTGCGTCTGGTTCAATCAGCCCTATGTCGCCAAGATGTATGCGGACGGCATGAGCGTGCGCATCGAAGGCAAAGTCTCGCAGAGGAAGAAGAAGGAAGGGTCGGATGCCGAAGGCGAGCTCTACTTCTCCAATCCCAAGATCGAAGGCGTCGACAAACTGCCGACCGGCGTCGGCGACAGCCTCTTTGGCGACCAGAGCGAAGCCCATACCCTCTATCCCGTCTATCCCGAGTCTCGCGGCATCACTACGCTCTGGATATATCACGCTATCCAAAAGATATTCAAAAGCGGCGCGATCGAAGAGATGGAAGACATGATCCCCGAAGGCATCCTCGCTCGGTACAATCTTCCTTCGATCCGCTCGGCCATCATCTGGATCCATACGCCCAAGAATCGCGACCATGCAGTCTCGGCGCGCAAGCGCTTCTCATTCGAGGAGATATTCTTGATCCAGCTCGGCAAACAGCAGGCCCGCAAGGAGTATGCTCGCTTCCCGGCGTATGACATCGAAGCGGACGATACCCATGTGCAGGAGTTCGTGCGCAGATTCCCTTTCGTCGCCACCGACGCCCAGCAAGCCGCCATATCCTCTATCCTCGCCGACATGAAGCGCGGCCAGCCGATGACGCGCCTCCTCGAGGGAGACGTGGGCTCTGGCAAGACGGCCGTAGCCGCCGCTATGGCATATGCGGTCATCACAGCGCATAATTCGCGCGATAAGGACGCAAAGAAGCCCTCTGCCCATCTCG
>CAZSAV010000126.1:0-2397 GCA_964604805.1 uncultured Candidatus Saccharibacteria bacterium
CATCGGAAAGACGGGCATGGGAAAGTCGACGATGCTCGAGAATATGGCCGTCCAAGACATACAGAACGGGTCCGGCATGTGCTTCATCGACCCGCACGGCAAGACCGCCGACCTCCTCCTCGAATACGTCCCTCAGAACCGCATCCGCGACGTGATATATATCGCGCCGTTCGACGTCGAGCACCCGATCTCATTCAACGTGCTCGAAAGCGTCGACCGCGACAAGCGACACCTCGTGTCGTCCGGCCTCATGAGCACCTTCAAGAAGATATGGGAGGACGCATGGTCGGCTCGCATGGAATATATCCTCACCAACACCTTGCTCGCTCTCCTCGAGTATCCCGGCTCGACCTTGCTCGGCGTGAACCGCATGCTCTCGGACAAGGAATACCGCAAGGACGTCGTCTCTCACATACAGGACCCGTCGGTCAAGGCATTTTGGGTCAAAGAATTCGCGAACTATACCGAGCGCCAGGCGGCCGAAGCGGTGCCTGCCATCCAGAACAAGGTCGGACAATTCACCGCCAATCCGCTCATTCGCAACATGATCGGCCAAGCCGAGTCGTCGTTCGATTTCCGCAAGGCCATGGACGAGCGCAAGATCATCATCATCAACCTTTCGAAGGGAAGGATCGGCGACGAGAACATGAAGCTCCTCGGCGGCCTGCTCGTCACCAAGATATACCTCGCAGCCATGTCGCGCGCCGACGTCCCTGACCGCGTGATGAAGATGCTCCCGAACTTCTATCTCTTCGTCGACGAATTCCAGAACTTCGCCAATGCGTCTTTCGCGGACATACTTTCAGAAGCCCGCAAATACAAGCTCAATCTGACGATAGCCCATCAGTATATCGAGCAGATGGACGAGCTCGTGCGACCGGCCGTATTCGGCAACGTCGGCACCATGATCGCGTTTCGAGTCGGCGCAAACGACGCCGAGGAGCTCGAGAAGGAATTCGCCCCCGTGTTCACGCTCGAAGACCTCGTCAACCTCGGCCAATACCAGATGTATCTCAAGCTCATGATCGACGGCCTCTCGTCGTCGCCGTTCTCTGCTACGAACTTGCCGCCGTTCCCGCACCCGGATACGTCATATGTGAAAGAGATCATCCAATCGTCGCGAGAGCAGTATGCGAAGAACCGCGCTGAAGTCGAAGAGGGCATCGTCAAATTCCACAATCCAGTCGTGGCGCCGAAGGCGTCGGCAAAATCGGCCGCCGCTCCTCTTGCTTCGGCTTCTCCGGTCAGCCAAGCTCCTGTATCTTCGCCTGCTGCATCTGCAGTCCCGAAGCCGACGAATCCATTCGCTATGAAGCCTCCTGTTCGGAGCGCGCCCAGGCCCGTGCCGCCTGCTGCAGAGCCGAAATCAGCGCCTACCCCGAAGCCTGTAGCTCCAGTCGCTCCTGCTCCCATGCCGAGCGAGCCAGTCCCAACGGCCGCGCCTCAGCCTGTGGCAGTTGAAGAATCTATGCCTGCATCAGCGCCTCGCCCGCCGCAACCGGTACAAGAGAAAGCTCCCATGCCGCCGAAGGCAGTGCCTGCTGCGAGGCCTGCGCCGTCCCCGAAGCCGTCCCCGAAGCCTGCGCAAGACGCTCAAATCCGCACTGATCGCAAGTCGATCGCCGCACAGCCTGCGGCTCCGGTCGAACGCGCGCGCCCTGTCTCGCTCTCCGCACTGGCGTCGAAGCCGGCAGGCGAGAAGCTCGATCCGAAGGTCCCGACGAAGGAGAACGTGAACAGCCTCAAGAACGCCCTCGCGGCCGCGCTCGCCAAAGGCAAGCCGGAGACAAAACCTGAAGCCAAGGCAGAGCCGGTCGCTATGCCCGTTCCTCGGCCTATACAGCCTATTGCGCCTGCGCCAAAGCCGTCCCCTCAGCCGGTCCCTCCTGTTTCATCAGGTCCGCAGGAAGTCCCCGAGGCCGTCCTCAAAGACATATTGAAAGATGAGTGAAGGTGTGGAAGTATGAATGCATGAAGCCCCGTAAAATCCTCATATTCTCGCTGGTATACTATCCGCGCTTCATCGGCGGGGCAGAAGTGACGATAAAAGAAGTCACCGACCGCATACCGAAAGACCAGATGGAATTCGACATGATCACGCACAGACTCGATTCGAGCCTGCCGAAATTCGAGCGCGTAGGGAATGTGAATGTCCATCGCATCGGTTGGGCAGGCAAGCAGCGCGCATCGTCGGATTCATTGCCATGGCATCTGCATCTCAATAAATACGCATTCCTCATCCTCGGATTCTTGAAGGCTCTGTCCCTGAATCGTACGCGGCATTACGATGCCACGTGGTCGCTCATGGCGACGTATAATTCGTTCGCGGCTGTATTCTTCAAGCTCGCGAAGCCCAAGATACCGTTTATCTTCACTCTGCAGGACGGCGATCCATTC
>CAZSAV010000127.1:0-2365 GCA_964604805.1 uncultured Candidatus Saccharibacteria bacterium
TCAAATCTCCGTACCACTTCGGCGATCGCATCAGTCTCACGAATGTTTGTCAGGAATTGGTTCCCTAAGCCTTCACCGTCTGAAGCGCCTTTGACAAGGCCGGCGATGTCCACGAAGTCCACTGCGGCCGGGACAGTCTTGGCTGATTTTGAGAATTCCGACAGCTTCCAAAGCCTGTCATCGGGGACAGCCACCACGCCCACCGAAGGGTCGATGGTCGCAAATGGATAGTTGGCAACAAGCACGCTCTTCTTCGTAAAAAGCGTGGACTTGCCCACGTTTGGGAGGCCTACGATGCCGATGGATAATGACATGGGAGCTTATTGTATGGCATTTGCGCGATAGCGCAAGCTAGCCGATGTCCGACGAGCCTTTCTCATATCGCACGAGCGGCAATTGGCCCCACTGTTCGATGACCGGGGTCACGTATTTCCATGAAGCCATGATCTCATCCGTCGAGGCAAAGAGCGTCTGATCGCCCACGAAGGCGTCGTGGAGCAAGCGCTCATAGTCGTTCGGGACGAGCGTGAACGATGGGACGTCTGCATATTTGAATCGTAATGTCTTCGGTTCGGTGTCCATGCCGAAGCCGGGCGTCTTGACGAAGAATTTGATCTTGATGCCTTCGTCTGGCTGGATCCTGAATGTCAGGATGTTCTGGTCGGCAGGATTGGCTCCGCGCGCCGCAGGCTTCTGATATTGCGGTTTGAAGTAGATATCTATCTCGGTCTTGGTCTCTGAGAGGCATTTGCCGCTCTCGAGATAGAATGGCACGCCTTTCCAGCGCGGCTGTGAGACCTCTGCTTTGATGCGGAAGTACGTTTCCGTTTGCGACAATGGATTGACGCCGGTTTCATTCGTATATCCTGCATACTGCCCTTTGACCACTGCAGCGCGAAGAGCGCGGCGAGGCAGTTTCTTCAGTGCTTCCATGACTTTGACCCTGCCCTGACGTATATGATCGACCGAAAACGATTTGGGCGCGTCCATGGCGATCACTGCGAGCATCTGGAGCATGTGATTCTGCCCGACGTCGCGGAGAGCGCCGATCGGGTCATAGAATGCGCCTCTGCCTTCGACGCCTCCCTTTTCGAAGAGCTTGATGTGCACTTTGTCGATCGAAGCGCGATTCCACATCGGCTCGAAAATGGGATTCTTGAATCGGAATGCCATGATGTTCTGGAGCGCCTCTTTGGCGAGGTAGTGGTCGATGCGGAATATCTGTTTCTCATCGAAGAGCTTGCCCAAGAGCTTGTCGAGCGAGCGCGCATTGTCGATGTCATTGCCGAACGGCTTCTCGATGAGGACGCGCGTCCAGCCCGTCTCGTCGTCGCATGGCTTGGTGAGCTCAGAAGAAGCGAGGTGCGTCAGCACGCCCTCGTAGAGCTTGGGAGGCACGGATAAGTGGAAGAGCTTGTTTGAGCATTGCCCCCAGCGCTCGTCTATCATCGACAGGCGCTGATGCAGGCGGATATATGCGGCCGGGTCATGGAAGAGGCCTTGTTCGTATGAGATATGGTCGAGGAAGTGCTTGATGTCTTCTTCTTTATATTGGCCGGGCTTGACATTGAGACGGCCGCGCAACGATTCGCGGAATTCTTCGCGAGAGAACGTGCGGCGAGAGAAGCCGATGATGGCGAAGCGCGGCGGAAGGAGCTTTCTCGAATAGAGCCCGAGCAACGCAGGCAAAAGCTTTCGGCTGGCCAGATCGCCGGTGATGCCGAAAATGACGAATATCGTCGGGTGAAGGGCATCTGCTTCGATGGGCAGTTCGGCTTTCATCGGACCATTATAGTGCGGAAAGGCTGTTTCGCCTAGAATTTCTCGCCCCATTCAACCCAAGCGGGATAGATGTTACCGGCGACGAATACGCAGGGCAAGATGACGATAGCCCCGAGAAACCATATAAAAAGATAGACGGCCTTTGGGAATACCGACCAAAAGGCCTTGAACATCTCCTTCCAGACGCCCCATAGCATGCTGGCTATTTCGCCGATAAATGACACGCGACAATACTATCTCAGCGGCTGATTTCGTGCAAGAAGTGGTGTGGCGTCCGACTTCGTCGGACATCCTACACTTATAATCTCTGTCACATTAGTTGTGGCGTCGCGCTATCGCGCGACATCCTACAGAAATATATTCGCTCCGCTCATTATTTCTGTGGACCTACCGGGAATTGCACCCGGGCTTCGTCAATGCGAATGACGCGTAATGCTACTTTACTATAGGCCCATTAGCAGAAATCAGTAAACGGCAATCAGCAATCAGAATGGCGGTCTCTGCTTACGGATTGCTGTTTACTGATCCTGCTCGTGTCGGGGCGCCGAGAATCGAACTCGGACCTCACGCACCCGAAGCGTGT
>CAZSAV010000128.1:0-2334 GCA_964604805.1 uncultured Candidatus Saccharibacteria bacterium
GCTACACCATCGAAGCCACGACCACGACCGACGTCGCCCAGGCCTTCCGAGACAATGGCTCCTCAACCTGCAACCAAGCCGCAGCGACGAGGACCACCAACCAGTGCTGGCTCAATGCGTCGACCACCGCCTTCACCATCATCAATCGCGGCTTCCAGACGCCTCAGACCGGAGCTTCGACCACCATCAAGTTCCGCGTGGTCATCGCTGCCAACCCGACCCCCGTCATCCCTGACGATACGTATGTAGCGACGACGACATTGACGGCGACGGCGAATTAACATGGAGCATATACGCGCACAATTCATATACGGATTCGGCATCGCTCTCTCGATCGCCCTTATCGCGTGCGCAGCCCCGAAGGCGACGAACGCTGAATATACCATCGAACAGCTTCCCGAGAAGACGGTCTTCAACGATTTCGTCGTAGGCCCCGGAAAAGTTGATGTCGAGCTTTCCCCAGGGGAGACGCGCACGTTCGAGCTCACCATCGCCAACCGTCTCGGCACCGAGAAGACGTTCAATATCACCGAGGAAGACTTTACCGGCTCGCGGAGCACTCTGCAGACCGTGGTGCTCCTCGGAGACGATAGGGGACCGTACTCCCTGCGCGACTATGTACATGTAGGCGCAACAACGATAGACATTCCGCATGCGAGCAAAGCCCGCATCCCAGTGACCATATCGATACCTGCCGACGCTCAGCCTGGCGGCCTCTATGGAAGCGTCATCGTAGGCACTGCCACCAAGGCATCGAGCACATTAGCGGCATCCGGCGCCCTGCCTACGAGCCCGATCATCACCCGCATCGGCACGCTCTTTTTCATCAGGGTCAAAGGCCCGGTCGTCGAGAACGGCCGGCTGTCTCAGTTCATGATCGACCAGAACAAGTCGTTCTTGCTCGATTCGTCTTCGATCACCTTCGATTTCCTCTATCAGAATGATGGTAACGTCCACCTCGACCCGTACGGAACGCTCTCTATCTCGAATATCCTCGGCGCCCCGGTTACCACCGTAGACGTCGATCCTTGGTTCGCTATGCCAAATTCGCTCCGACTCCGCCAGGTCGTCTGGACGCCGCCGTTCCTCTTCGGGCGCTACGTGGCGCATGCGTCGATAAATCGCGGCTATGGCAGTACCACCGACGTGATGACCTATACATTCTGGGTCTTTCCGTGGAAGATCATCCTCGGCGTCATCATAGCTCTGGTGATCGTCATCGGCTTCTTCCGCTGGATCTTCTCGAAGTTCTCCATCGTGGCAAAAAGATAAAAGAAGCCGCTCTTCACTACATAGATATAAAAAACTCGAACGCCCCATAACAGGTGAGCGTTCGAGCCATACTTCTTGCGCAGTCAGGTCTACTTCGTGCGTTCGTCGGCTTCGGCATTTTCCGGCAGTTTCACATAGTGGTACACGATGACGACGATGTGATCGAGCGCGCCGACTGTAGTCGCATACGCCTGTACCTCCGGTTTTTGCGTCAGACGGATGCGCTTGCTGTTTTCCGTGAGCCATTTGCTGACAAGGGACGAAGCATTGGCGCCGCCGTCAGTCACTGAGTATGCGAATACTTTCACGCATTCAGGGACTTCGTCTTTCTGCGCCTTGGCTTTATGGGGTTTGTTCGTTTTAGCCGTCCCTGTTGACTGAACCGTCTGATTAGTCGAATCGGCCGCAGTCGCGCACATGACGATCATCGCAGCAAGTGCGCATGTCGATATAAGTTTTTTCATTCTGTACCTTTCTTTTTTTGTTTAGATCTGTTGACAGATATCCGTGTGTAGAAGCCGTAACAAATCTATGACGCAAGATAACACTGTATTTATTATAACATTCTTATATTATAAAGTCAAAATAATACGATACCCGATCTCGCTTGGATGATGGCAAAAAGATAGATCTGGATCGGCCTCATGACCACGCAGAAAGCCCGCACAAGTGGGCTTTCATGCAAAAAACGTGTTGCAAAAGTAATGCAGCATTGGCAAAAGAAAACCGCTCACAAAAGCTAGTGCTTTTCGTGAGCGGTTCGAGATGCTACGGACTGATCGCAAACACCCAATGATAGTCTTTACAAGGGTTCTTTCTGTCCGGGTCGTCTTTCTCAGACGTCAACCAGAGTTTGCCGTCTTTTTTGCGACTGAGTTTGAGTTGGCCGCCGTCAGGGCCTCCGGAAGGATTGGTTATCGGGTCCATTGCCAGGTATAGCGATTGGCCGGGCCGGATCCTCTTGTATGCTTCCAGAATTACTTCAGGAAGATAGTCATGACCGATCGTCGTCAATCCAAGTTCCCGCGCCTTGTGGTATACGTCTCCGAAGCATGACAGCTC
>CAZSAV010000129.1:0-2309 GCA_964604805.1 uncultured Candidatus Saccharibacteria bacterium
TAACAGTTTCGACAACGCTATCGTTTTTGATGGTGATTCTCGCAACACCCACAGTTTCAGATTTAAGGGTTTCATTATTTTCAAGTGCGCCCGTTAAAACTAGTCTAACTAAGCTTTCATTGCTTGATTGTGCTCTTACTTTAAGATTTGTACTGTTGTTTAAAAGATAATAAGGTTTATTACAGTCGATGTTCTTTAGGCCAGTGCTTTCAACAGAAAGAAGTTCTATATTTTGATCACAATCATAAAAAACAGTAAAAATACCATCTTTTACTTCACCTATTTTAAAACTCACATTGAAATCTTCCCCTGAATTTACGATTTTCTTGTCGACTGTCATTGTAGCGCTTTCGGCGGGTACAAATACTGAGTAGAGTGCTGCAGACAGGGAAGAAGATATTCGTCATTTCTATGAATGGCATAACAGTCGAAGCGCAGAATGCATTGCTCAAATTGTTCGAGGAGCCTTCCGTGTACGCTCATTTCTTCGTCATCATCCCGTCGGCGCACCTTTTATTGCCGACCGTGAAGTCGCGCATCCGCATCATCGAAGATGAATCAAAGACCAAGGGAAAGATGTCTATAGAAGCCGAGGCCTTCATCTCCGCTTCTGTGCCCGGTCGCCTCGAGATAGTCAAAACATTGCTCGACGACATTTCAAAAGAAAAAAAGACGAAACAAGACGCCATCGAATTCCTCGATGCGGTGCAGAGATCCATATACAAGAAAAATGGCCCAGTAGAAGGGAATGCGGCTCTGCAAGCGGTCGAATCGGCGCGCAGATACATCGACGACCGCGCTCCGTCCCTCAAGATGCTGCTCGAGAGCGTGGCTCTCACTATATGATGCCGCACGCTCGTTCTGGCTGGCAGATTCCGCCTTATGTTGTATACTTGGGATACGAATACATTATGTTCGCCTAATTTTTTTATCATGGCCTACGATTTCAACCCATTGAAGAAACAGCTCGCTTCGACCGACGAATGGATCAAGAAGGAGTTCCAGCAGATCCGCACCGGACAGGCGTCTCCGGCCGTGCTCGATGCCGTCAAAGTCGAGGTATATGGCGCGCCCATGGGCCTCAAGGAGCTCGCCGCCGTCATCATCGAAGGCCCTCGCACATTGCGCGTGAGCCCGTGGGAAAAGAGCCAGACAAAGGAGATAGAGAAGGCCATCACCGTCGCCAATCTCGGCGTATCCGTCGTCGTCGACGACCAGGGATTGCGCATCATCTCCCCGGAATTGACCGCTGACCGCCGCAAAGACATAGCCAAGCTCGCCAAGGACAAGCTCGAAGAAGCCAAGAAGCAGATACGCGGCCATCGCGACCATGTCATCAAGGACCTCAAAGCCAAAGAGAAAGAGGGCGGCTATGGCAAGGACGACATATTCAGGCTCGAGAAAGAAACTCAGAAATACGTCGATGAAGCAATCAAGAAGCTCGACGAGGCATATGCGCGCAAGGAAAAAGAAATACTCGGGTAATGACAGTCATCATATTCATCATCGTCCTGGCAGTACTCATATTCGTGCACGAATTGGGGCATTTTTTGGCGGCGCGAGCGAACGGCATCCGCGTCGATGAGTTCAAGCTCGGTTTCGGGCCGCGGCTCGTCTCCTGGGGCAAAGGAGAGACGAAGTACGGCATCAACCTCATACCGTTCGGCGGCTACGTCAAGATTTTCGGCGAGAATCCCGATGACGAGAATACCAACGGTCCCGATCGCGCTCGGAGCTTCGTGCACAAGAAGCGATACCAGCAGGTCATCGTTCTCGTTGCTGGCGTAGCATTCAATTTCATATTCGCATGGATCCTGTATACGGGAGCATTCGTCTCTGGCGTGACCGCCACCACCGACGGCTTCGAAGGCTACAAGGACGATTTCAGCAATGCTCGCGTCATGATCACCGACGTCTCGTCGGGCTCTCCAGCCGAGAAGGCCGGCATAGCGATCGGAGACGTGGTGAGCGAGGTCAAAGTCCCTGCGTCCGTCACCTCGTCGTCTGAGAGGCCCGTAGCCGTGAGCAGCGACATTTCAACGAAAGAAAATACGCTCACTGTCGAGTCGGTCCAGAATTCTATCAACCAGAGCAACGGCAACCCGATCCAGATCCATGTCCTGCGCAAAGGCGTCGATGTGGCTCTCACGGTCTCGCCGATATCGGGCATCGTCGAGGGTAAATATGCGGTCGGCGTCGCCCTCCAGAACGTCGCAGACCTGCGTCTGCCGTTCTTCTCTGCAATATACGAAGGCGGCCGCTATACTCTCATGATGACGCGCGATACCGCCGTCGGCCTGTATTCATTC
>CAZSAV010000130.1:0-2294 GCA_964604805.1 uncultured Candidatus Saccharibacteria bacterium
AGATGAGACCGAGCGCGCCCGTCTCTTTGGCCGTCGATCCGAGAAATGCGATGAGCGAGGCGAATATGGCGTGCTTGGGCATATCGTTGCGCACAGCGAATAAGAATACGGCGATAGTCAGAATGGCGAAAAACCAGCCTGAGATATCCGTGCCGAGCGCCAAGCCGTATTTGAGCATCGGGTAGCTGAGAACGATCCATACGGTTCCGACAGCGGCGTCTGTCTCAGCGAAGTCGAATTCGCGGAATGCGATATAGGCGATCCATGCGAGGCCGCACAAAAATGCGAGGTTGATGAGCAAGATAGAGACATATGGAGAGAATGCGAATGAGAGCAATGAACCGATGACTCCATAGAAAGGCTTGAATGTGACGACCGATGGCGCGGCTCCATGCCAGAAGGACTGCATTGAGACGATCTCTGAAGCATATTCTCTCGCATCGATGCGTTCATTGAAGAATCCGGATATAGAAAAAACCAAGATGGCCGCAGCTGCTACCGCTGAGACGAGGAGGGCGGCTGTATATTTTTTTTCGAATAATCTGTATGTCATATCGCTTCTGGTGTCGACGTCGCGAGAAGAGACGGCATCGGCTGGCATGAATATATCTTGGCTTGTATCTTGCGATCGGTCTCATCATAAATGACCGAGCACGAATCGAGATACTTCCTGTATATGCTGTTCGGATCTATCCGCGGCACATCGATCTCGAGCACATGGCCGGAATATGAGCCGAAGACTTTTCTATATGTATCGACGAACATGGGATCGGCATACATGCGGCGAGCATATGTCCCCGTCTGTTGGACCTCGTATCCGCCGTTGTCATTGTACACGATGACACGAGCTATCTCCGGATGGCTCTCGATGAACGAGACTGCGGGCCCGATCAATCGCGATGCCGAGCCGTTCACATAGCCGAAGAGGTATTCTTCTGCGAACATGCCGTTATACGCGACGCCGATCACGAGGAGCGATGCGAGGCCGAATGCGCGCAATGACGGCTTTCGGACGGTGAAAATCGTGACACACGCCGAAACGATCCATGAAAGCGCCATGAAGAGGAATGAAACATAGAAGCCGATCGGTCCCGAGCCGCCGGAGAACGGGTAGACGAAATTCCACCGGAGACTGACGATGCGCGATATCCATTCGGATTTGGGATTGAGGGACGGCACATAATGCGGGGTGAACTGCGACAGCAGGATGAGGAGCGTCGCCAGAGCCATGAAAGCGAGCGGGACCGCATATGAGCGGCGAGAGATCGCGTGCATCTTCTGGCCTTTCTTTGCGATCGGCTTCGGCGCATCCGACGCGAAGACCGACATGCAGACGACTGCGGCGATAGCGGAGAGCGGGACGATGATATATTGCATGTATCGATCGAGCGCGCCAGTCGAGAAATCGAAGAGCGCCACATAGAATATGAGGCCGACTGCGATATAGAGAAGCATGGGACGGACTTTGCGGACGCCTTCCTTGGTCAGGAATACCGGAGCAAATACGAGGAATGGAGACGCATAGAGAAAAGCCTTCACGACTTGGATGAACGTCTGGAACCAATTCCTATGAAGATGCGCAAAATGTATCCAATATGAAGCCGAAGCGGATAGATTGAAGAACGGGAATAGAGAATGGGCGACGATGAGAAGGATGCCGAGGCCAACGACGAAACCGAGCGCGTACAGGACATAACGGAACGCTTTCTTCACATCGATGAGCGAGCGCTGTTCCCAGAGGAAATCGAGGACGATAGCGGCTATCGGCAGGACGAAGCTGACCTTTACCATGAAGCCGAGCGCGGCGCATATGACGAGCCCGCTGATGGCGATGGCGCGACGGCTTCCCTGTCCCGGCAATCTAGCCGGCTCAGCGAATGCTCGACGGGACTTCTCATAGAAAACGAGGCAGAGCAGGAAAAAGAACGGCAAGATCGACCCGTCGGTGTCGACCATGAGCGACGCCAATATAGAAAAATATGACAACGAGAATATCGCGGAGCCGAGGATCGCAGTCTTGGGATTGAACCTCGTACGGAGATAGTAGTAGAGGAGTAAGAGATCGAGCAGTCCGAAAAAGAAAGGGATGTACCTGAATCCTTGACCGTATCCGACGATATGGCCGCCCGTGCGATAGATCAATTCCGAGAGCGGCGGATGCGGTATGTTCACTTCCGATACGTATGAAGGGCTGGTGATGAGCGGCCATTTGTATTCGTCCTGATGGAGAGGCGAATGCGCACCGAGAGCGCGGAGACAGACGAAAACCACGACGATGGCCCAGAAGGCCGTCC
>CAZSAV010000131.1:0-2284 GCA_964604805.1 uncultured Candidatus Saccharibacteria bacterium
TCTTCTGCTTTGCCATGGTTAGAACGGGACATCGTCATCGTCATCTCCGGGAACGCCCTGCTTGGCATCGCGGATCTGCTCGTCGCCGAGGTCTGAGAGCGATATCATAGCGCTCCTTCGCACGCCGCCCGATACGACGCAGTCGCCGATCATGCAGATGATGTCGTGGAGGTCGAGGGCGCGGAGGCGCTTGCCTTGGCGCGTCATCATCACCTGACGGGTGAACGAGAGCAATCTCTGGAGCGGAGCCGGGCCCGACGACTTGCCTCCCATGGTCTTCAAGCGCGTGCCTTCGGCGCGGAGCTGTGAGAAATCGAAATCGATGTCCTTGCCCGAGGCCCATGCCTTCATGCCGATCGTCAATGCATCGGCCCATCCTTCCTTGCTGTCCGGTATGACGTGCGTCGGGAGCTTCTCTCCGGTCTGCATGAGTATCTGCGGGAACTTCTCGACGTTGGTCGACTCGACCGCCCAGCCGCTGCCGGTGCCGCACATAGAGATGTACATGATCTCGGCGAGGTCTTGGAAGGATTCGGGCGCGGTGAACGAGCAGTTGTATGCGCAGACGTTCGTCGAGCGCGCCGCCTTGCCTGCGAACTGGAGGAGCCTCATCGACGGCATCGCCTCCTGCTTCAAGATCGCCTCGCGCACCTCTTTGTACTCTGCGTCCTTGAGCTTGTTGCCGAGATTCTCCTTCATGAAGCCGATGTATCGGTCGACGGTCTCGATCCATGTCTCGCGGCGGCTCTCGGCGTCGATCCATCGGGAGTACGATCGGTAGTAGACGAACTGTCCGAGGGCGTTCTTGAAATATTTCTTGGAGTCTGCGGCGAGCTTCCTCACGTGCTCGGGCACTTCGAAGCCCTTGGCGCGTATCTTGGCGCGCTCTTCGCGGTATATCACATAGTGCTTGGCCGTCTTGACGAAGTCGGAGCGCATGAGCTCGGCCTCGACGATGTCCTGGACCCCTTCGACCGTCGGAAGGAAGTTGGAGAACTTCTTCTTGATGCGCACGAGCTCGGCGAAGACCTGGTTGGCGACCATGCGGGCCTCTTCGAGCGATCCTTCATGGACCGTGCTCATGCCCTTATTGATGGCGTTCTCGATCTTTGCGAGGTCGAACGGGACGATGCGACCGTCTCTCTTTATTATCGTGGGGATGGAAGGGGCCTTGACCGCTCCTCCGGCGGCTGACTTTTTCTTTTTTGGCATATGGGTGCGCAGGCGGCTGCGAACTTATGTGCTGAATAAATTTTAGTAAACGAAAATGTGCTGTTGGGTCTATTTTACCCCCGATGCATGCGCGGCGAAAGTGGGGATAATGTTTTACATCACGAATTTTCATCTTGTCAGCAATTTATTTTGAGAATCGATGCCCCGCGCCGCCATTTTCAGGTCGAAGGCGCATTTATTTTGCATCGAAATTATTTGTATCCCCTTCTCAAATGAAAAATCCGCCCGATCGGCGGATTTTTCCATACATCATCTCTGCGATATGCGTCACGGGTGCGCGTTAACGAATCTTCTCGTGATCGGCCCGAAGAATCCGGTCGATGATATGCCGTGCTCCTTCTGGAAGCGCATCAGTGCCTTCTTGGTGAGCAAGCCGAACGTCGTCGTCTCATGTCCCGGAGCTCCTGCGCCCGATTTTGCGATCGTATACCCATGGGAATTGAGATATATCTGGAGATTTTTAACGTCAGCGCCGATCGTGCCGATCTCGAGGTCGCGCGCGAAGCTCGCTTTCGGATTCGTCGACGCCGGAATATATGCAGGAGTGGTCGTCGCTATCGGCGTGCAGACATATCCGACCGGACATACGACCTTGAATGCGGGCAAATTTGCCGGGTTGGGCGCTCCGCCTCCCCCGCCGCCTCCGCCGCCAGAAGTATATGAATGAGTCGTCTGATCGGCGCTCGACGGAGGCAATTCGACTTGAGTCCCTCCTGACGAGCTCGATGACGGGCTTCCCATGATCACGAAATCAGAGAAGTGCGTCGTCGTGCATGAGACCGTATTGGCTACGATATCGACCGAACAATCGTCGAGCGCGGTCCATGTCCCCGAATCGTACCGATAGATGGCGAGGCCCGATTCCGTCACGTTCGTTATATCGGATTCGTTGTACGACATGGTGATCGATATCGGCTGTACGAACGTCGTGAGAGCCGTCGCGGAATCCGAGAGCGCTTTGATGTTGTAGACGGTGAGGTCGATGATCTGCTTGGTCGACGGCACTCCCGATGCGGTCGAGGAGAACTGCGGCGCGTGGAGTTGCTTCACC
>CAZSAV010000132.1:0-2211 GCA_964604805.1 uncultured Candidatus Saccharibacteria bacterium
TGCGGCTATTCTGATGGCCAGCTCGACCAGACATACCAGATGTACGCTCCTCTCGAGACGCAGTCCATAAAGACCGGCACGGCGAGCTTCGGCACGTTCTTGGTGCCGCCTGATTCCTCTGCGCCGAATTCGGGATATGGATCGCATTAGACGATGACGACGATCCGCTCACATAAAGCATATATCGCGGCCATGCTCTGCTTGGCCGCTGTCTTCGCGGCATGCATAGCGTCGCGCGATGCGGCCATCGTCGCGCATGCGGCGATAAACGTATTCGCAACGGGAAGGACTGGCGTAAAGACGCTCGTCTTTCTTGCATATGCGATCAGTATCCTCGCTCTCTATGTCGCGCTGACGCCAAAGAAGGGTGCATCGTCCGTCTTGGCAGCTCGAACACGCTTAGGAGCTTTGCTCGGCATAGCCGGGGCATATGCGCTCAATTTCGGGCTCTATATGTGCTTCATGCTCGCGTATGGATTCCCCCTGAAGGTCTATTCGCTCGTCTACAATAACGGCCAGATGACGTCGATGCAGTTCTTGCATAACCATATATCCAAAGGAGCGATCGCTCTCTTTACGTACGGCTTGCATCTCCTGCCTTCGGGCGCTGCCGATGACGGCAGGACGCTCATCGGCATGCTGCCGAGCGCGTGGTTCGCGGCTCTGGCTTGCCTCATCGCGGTTTCGATCGTCGCGCTCTGCGCGTATTTCATATCTCAGATCCCCAAGCTCCGAGAGATGGATGCAGGGAAATGCGCCGCATATATCGCTCTATTCATCCTGGCTTCATTCATGGTCATGAAATCGATGCTCGACGGCGGCCCGCTCAGCTTCGAGGCGGTCGTCGGATCGGCTTTTCTCGTCTTGGCCCTCGGCAATCGATCAAAACGGACCGGGACGATAGCCGTCTCCATGCTCATTGCGTATATTTTCCTATGCATGGGTCTCTATATGGCAGGGTATTTCGCTTCTGATGCCGCATACGGCTATCTTTCTTTTTCGACCATGACCGCGACGCTCGTTTTGTCTTCGGCATACGCATTCTATTCTTCGGATAAAGCGCGCCTCAATATCCTCATCCTTGTCCTAGCTTTCGTATGCTTCGCAGGGCAGATGTATAACGGCCTCGGCGCTCTGCCATATCTGCATTCGACGATCCCTGCGAGAGACGGAGCGTATGCGACTTCATATAACGCCCTCTCAGGCGACGAATTCTCTCTGATCGGCTCAGCAGGGCCGCTCGGCGTATACCGATTCTCGCCGACGAGCGATCGGAACATGTCAGACATCGTGCGCATGACCGGCGTGACGTCCAATCCAGATCCGGTGGCAGTGCCATGGCGCACCTGCGTGCCGACCGGTCCCGATGAAGAGTTCGCATTCACGCTGTGGTCGAAGTCGCCTCTCTCGGCCCTCTCAGAGAAGACCGCGCTCTATTCCTTCTCTGCATCGCCGTTGTCGTCAGCGTCGGGCTCCCTCTATGGCGCGACCATACGCGTGCCGCAATGCTATGCCGCTGTGGCGACGCTGCTCGTCGACGGCATCTTGTCCCAATATTCGTCGCAGTTCGCTTATTTCGATATCGTCTCATCCAACGATGACCTTCAATCTGCTACAAGCGATAATTGATTTCGCATTGCCGTGCTGGATCGCCAATATGGCGTTCACCTTGATCACGCCGCTCAAGCGCGCCTTTCCAGCGCTCGCTCGGCTCGATCGACAGATCGACGGCGGTACGAGCCTCGGCGGCAGGCCGCTCATCGGCCCATCGCGAAACTATTTCGGCTTGGCCTTTGCGGTCGTCATCGCTCTCGTCTGGGGATTGTCTGCGCATTCTGGCCTCATAGCCCTCGAGATCATGCTCACGTTCGCAGGGACCATTTTGGGCAGCTTCGTGAAGCGCAGGCTCGACTATCCGCAAGGGGAAGCGTTCCCGGTCATCGATCAGGCCGACTATCTCATCTTGGTCGGCCTGGTCTGGTTCGCATTCGGCCTCGCGCGCCCATCCGTCATTCTGATCGCTTTTGCGCTCACTCTGATCGGCCATCCGGTCGTGTCGTATATCGCATACACGGTCGGGCTCAAAGACCAGCCGTATTGAATATTAGATACGAAAAGCACGAGCGATGCACCTGTCCTGAGGAGGCTCCGGTTAGGGTTTTTCAGCAGAAAAACCCTCGAGGATTAGGAAAATTCCCTGCAGGGAATTTT
>CAZSAV010000133.1:0-2194 GCA_964604805.1 uncultured Candidatus Saccharibacteria bacterium
AAGCTACATCCGTATAGATAATTGTCAATCCGTGCAAATAAAAACCCGTCGTCAGAAGACGACGGGATGGATCTAGGCCGCAGGCACAGCAGAACGCGGCGCATCCGGGAGAAGTTCGGGAAATTGAGCTTTCCACGACTCCATTTCTCGCTCGCCCGCATACTTGCAGGAGAACATGACGACGGTCGGACCGTTCACTGCCAGCATGTGCGCGAGCTGCCAGGAAAAATATGCCAGAAAATTCTCGTCGCGCAGTTTGAGCGACTGGATGAGGTCTTTGAACTTATCCGGATGGGCCCGGACGAGCCAATTTCCGAGAAGCTTCACTCCGAGCGCGATCTTCGCTTTCCGCTCATCCGCGTATGAGATGCCGCCCCATGCGAGCGCAGTAAATGTACTGAGCGCATTGTTGAGCCTGCCCCTGCCTTCTTTCGTCGGCTCGGCCGTATCCATGGCTATTAGGATCTGTCCGTCTTTGAAGAGCTTGAACAAATCCATCTCAGCCTCATTGTTAAAGCCCAGATTCAGAGCTTCAAACAAGCCGATCATGGCGCCCTCGATGAAAAGCTTGCTATCGAAATTCTCGATCAGATCGTTCTCGATGCAACTGATAATATTACTGAGGCACGAGGGATATGCTATTCCCCATACGCTCACGACATCGGCGATCATCATGCTCTTCACGCTTTTCGGTACCCCGATCAGTTTGAGCACGTATTTGATCATATTCATCATATGCGTGATGACCGCATTAGGCTCGCCACGTCTATTGATGATGTTATTGAGCTCCGCCGAGAAGATGGCTTCGATAACCTCGTCGCCTCTGTCCTTGAACAGGATCTTCTGCAATTCTTCCGGCCGTTGTATCGCTTTCGCTTCGTTCATTCTATTCTTTCCGTCGGCCCTTGCGAGGCCGTCTCTGCGATCCCCTTGCGAGGGATCATGGTTGTATATGTCTCCCTTGCGAGGAGAGGTTTCAACGTGCAAACCTGTCTAAAATCTACATATATTTTGATATATGTCAAATGACGTCTGGCGCCACCCTATGCGACGACCCATTCGACTTCGCCTTCGATATCGATGCCCGTCTTTCCCTTCACGCGCTTCATGAGCTCGTCTGCCAGAGCCACGACCTCGACGGCCGATGCGCCGGGCATAGCTACGATGACGAGCGCTTGGCGCTCGTACGTGCAGGCATTGCCCATGCACAGGCCGCGGGCGTCGCAGAGCTTGTCGAGGATCCATGCGAGAGAGACTTTGACGCGGCCATCGGGCTCTGGATAGCCCGGCAATTCGGGATAGCGCTTCTTGAGCTCTACGAATGTGTCCGCAGTGATGATCGGATTCTTGAAGAATGAACCGGCAGTTCCCCATGACCTCCAGTCGGGCAATTTCGCGGTGCGTATGGTGATGACGGCGTCTCTCACTTCAGAGACCGTCGGCAGCGGCTTGCCCGCGAAATGATTGGCAAGGTCTCTATATTCAATATTGACCGGCGCGTCTTTAGAAAGTTTGAACGTCACCGAGGCCACGATATACCTTCCTTTGGCGTGCTTGAACATGCTATCGCGGTATGCGAAGCCGCATTCTGCATTCGAGAGGTCTACAAATCGAGAACTCTGTACGTCATATGCCCGCACCGACTCGATGAGCGAGGACGCATCGACGCCATATGCTCCGACGTTCTGCACCGGAGCGGCGCCGACGGTCCCCGGAATGAACGAGAGGTTCTCGAGGCCATGGAATCCATTCTCCACTGTGTGCCTGACGAAGCCGTCCCAATCTTCTCCTGCATTGGCGACGATCATATTCCCCTTTTCTAGAATGCCCTTGATAGCGATATGGATGACGAGTCCAGGAAAGCCGCTATCGGCGAAGAGCAAGTTCGAGCCGCCGCCTATAGCCATGAATGGAACGCCTTTTTCTTTGGCGAATGCCACAGCCTCAGGTATATCTGCCTCTTTTTCGATGATACAAAAAAAACGGGCCGGACCGCCTATCTTGAACGTCGTATATGCCGACAGAGCCACATTCTCCTGTATCTTCATCGTCCTATTATACCAAAACCCTGTGGATAACGCCTTGCTTTTCTCTGAAAATATGCTATGATACGCAGTGTGAGTGCCTCGTGTGGGACTCTCCAATAAATGTTTCGCAAAGTGGCCTCTTCGGGGCCTTTTTGCGTTTTAGGGGG
>CAZSAV010000134.1:0-2116 GCA_964604805.1 uncultured Candidatus Saccharibacteria bacterium
ACGAACTCCAGACCTTGCTCGTCCCATCCAAGGAGATCGTCGACATATTCAATTCATTGGGCGAGGAATTCAACCCGTCTTCGGGCGCTTTGGCGCTCTCTCAAGACCTGCTGTATCTCGAGAGCATCATCGTCAAGAATAGCAATAAGCTGGAGCCGGCCCAGAAGCAGGCGCTCGATTCGTATCTCTCTGCCATCCGCGCCAAGATGTCGTCGCTCGAGTCTCTCTATGGGAATGCAAAGGAATATTTCGACAAGATACGCAAGGGCGCGCATGCGCATACGAACAAGATCTTGAAGGACCGCATCTTCGAGATCGAGAAAGTGCTCTATCAGTCCGACGAAGCCATGCCGATCGTCACCAAAGTCACGAGCAACCTGACCTCGATCATCGAGAATATGCGCCAATGCCTCGGCTGTCAGCGCAAAGAGATCAATAACGATACCAACCTGACATTCGGAGATCCGGGCAAATTCTACCTATTGAGCCAGAGCGATGCAGAAAAAGGCAGCATCGCCGATGAGATAGCGTTCTTCACGCCTGTCGCCCTGCCTGACGGCAGAAAGGAGATGAGCTTCGTCATGGACGTCGTATACGGCTCGAAGTCTTCGGACGTCCTCCTGTCTCATGCTCGGGCTCTGGTCAAGAAGAGCGCGGCGCTCAAGAAAGAATTCCCCGATGCGAACATGTCCGTCTTCGTATCGAGGTCGGCGCTATCGAGCGCCGGCATGAATGCAAGCATGCTGGCCGACAAGATGAGCCAAAGCATGGAAGGCCAAGCCGAGTCGCCGACCTTTGAGAATGTCGACGAAGCGACGGTGACCATACCGAGATCCGCTCTCGGCGATAACTATATAGAATTCGGCGGGGAAGCCAGGACAGAAGGCGAGCGCGCCGTATCCGGGTTGCGCATCGGCTTTGCATCGAAAAGGGCGGTTGCGTCGTAGTATCATAGCCATACACAGCGCATGATATTATTCATCGTCTCATTCATAGCAGGAGTCCTCACTGTGCTCGCGCCGTGCGTGCTGCCGCTCTTGCCGGTCATTCTCGCCGGTTCGGTCTCGGACGCAAAAAATAGGCGCAGGCCCTTTATCATCATCGCGTCGCTCTCGATCTCTGTCCTCGCTTTCACTCTCATTTTGAAAGGGAGCACGGCGCTCATATCCGTGTCTCCAGGGATATGGAGCTATGTCTCTGCCGCGATACTTTTCTTATTCGGCCTCACCTTGGTCTTTCCGATCGCCTGGGCTCGCCTCGTCCTCAAGATCCCCGGGCATAACAAGCCTGACCGCTGGATATCGAAGGGATATGGCACCGAGAGCTCCGTGTGGACCGATGTCATCGTCGGGGCCGCGCTCGGCCCGGTCTTTACGACGTGCAGCCCGACATTCTTTGTCATTCTCGCCACGGTATTGCCGCAGAGCTTCGCCATGGGCATTATCGACCTTTTGGCGTATATCGTCGGCTTGGCGCTCGTCCTTCTCTTCGTTGCTTGGATCGGCCAGCGCCTCGTGGACAAGCTCGAATGGGCGACCAACCCAGAAGGCATATTCAGGAAATTGCTCGGCGTCATTTTCATCGCGCTCGCAATCCTCATCGCATCTGGCCTCGATAAACAGATAGAAGCCTCTATCCTCGATTCGGGATTCTTCGACGTCACAGCGCTCGAACAATCGATCCATCAGGCGCTCGATAAGCCGCATACGTTCGCTGGCAACAATACTGCCTCCGATGCGACGAGCACGGGTACGGTCGGCTCAAGCGCGAATCCAATGAAAGCCCCGAATGCCGCACGCCAGCCGAGCCAGGGTAGATATGTAGAGATCGCCAAGCCCGCCGGCTTCATCAATAGCGCGCCATTCAAGCTGGCTGATCTCGTCGGCAAAAAAGTCATACTGATAGACTTCATCGATTACTCATGCATCAATTGCCAGCGCACGTTCCCATTCCTCAAGGATTGGTATGCCAAATACAAAGACCAGGGGCTGGAGATCGTCGCCGTCCACACGCCGGAATTCTCATTCGAGAAGGACATATCGAACGTCACCATGGCCGCGAATAAATTCGGCCTGAAGTTCCCCATCGTCCTCGATAACGACTATGCGACGTGGAA
>CAZSAV010000135.1:0-2070 GCA_964604805.1 uncultured Candidatus Saccharibacteria bacterium
TTCCTTCGAGAAGAATGAATATATTTTCCGATTCTCCCATTGCGGACGCAAGCTCGGGCACAGCCTCCTTGGCGTCTGCATTCTCTGTCACACGGTCGAGAAAGACGATGTATTTATTCGAAAAAAGGCCTTGGCCTCCAAAATGGCTCTGCAAAGCCTCTTTATCCCAGCTTTCTGCATTCATCGGCACATAGGAAGCGTCCGGTTTTTTGGTGCGCAAAGAATCGACGAGGGTGGTCGCCTTTTTCCTCGAACCTTCGCTGTCAGTCCCATGAAATACGTAGAGCATGTTATTTCAATTCCCCCCAATTTTTTCCGATAGCGGCTGACGCTTTCAATATCACCCCTTTGGTGTCTTTCGGATCCATGACCGACTCCATGATCTTCTCTATCTCGCCCGCCGCCTTCTTGGCCGAACCTTCTTTGATCTCATATATGAGCTCGTCGTGCACCTGGAGCAACGGGAAGATTTCCTTCTCCAAACCATTCTTCTTGATATATTCGTCGATGCGTATCATGGCGAGCTTGATGACGTCCGCTTCTGTGCCTTGGATGGGCGCATTGATAGCCATCCTCTCAGCCGCGGCTTTGATATAAGGGATCTTCGAATTTATACCCTCGAAATATCTGCGTCGGCCATAGAACGTCTCCGTATATCCCCTTCGGGCCGTCTCGGCCTTCACTTTGTCCAGGTATGCGGCAAGCTCGGAGAATGTTGCGAAGTAATCGTTCAGAAACTGCTGCGCCTCTTCTCGGCTGGTGCCGAGGTTCTGCTTCAGAGCGAGCACGCCCATGCCGTAGATGATGCCGAAGTTGATGACTTTGGCCTTGCGGCGCATATCGGGAGTGACTTTGTCTTCGGGCACCTTGAACACCGACGCCGCCACCGACGCATGGACGTCTCGGCCGTTCTTGAATATGTCGATGAGCTTCTGGTCTCCTGACATGAATGCGGCTATCCTCAATTCCATCTGAGAATAATCGAAGCCGCACAGCGAATATCCTTTTTCAGCTACGAATGCATTCCTGATGGCGCGACCGAGCTCGGATTTGATGGGTATATTCTGCAGGTTCGGATTCTGAGACGCCATGCGCCCGGTCGTCGTGCCTGACGGAATGAAGTCGGTATGCAGACGATCCTGGTCGTCGAGCTGCGGCGGGATGGCGTCGATATATGTCGACAACAATTTCTGCAATTCGCGGTATTCGAATATCCTCGGCACGATCGGATGGAGGTCACGGAGCTTTTCGAGCTCAGACTCGCGGGTCGACCGAGCGCCGCCGCCCGTTTTCTTCATATTCTTGGCCGTCAAACCGAGCTTATCGAACAGTATCTCGCCCAACTGCTTGGGCGAATTGATGTTGAATTCCATGCCGGCATCCTTCCATATCTTCTCCTCGAGCGATGCGAGCTCTTTGTGATACGTCGTCGACAGATTCTGAAGCACTTTGCGGTCGATCTTCACGCCGCGCTTCTCCATCTCGTGCGTGATCGGTATGAGCGGCAATTCGATCTCTTCGTATATCTTCCGCAATCCGCGCTTGTCGAGCTCTGCGAAGATGGCCTGCTGTGCTTTTTCAAAATCGTCTGTATCAGCGAATTGCAATATGTCCTCGATCTTTGGATTGGTGAGGTTCGATTGGATGAGCCAGAGAGCGATGCCGGTCTTTTCGACATCGAAAGGACTGACCGATGCATTGAGGAGCGACTGCTGGGTCGCCCTCTCGACGGCCTCGGTATCTACAGGAGCGTCTTCCCCTCTCGAATCGCCGAGCGCTTTCTCGAATCTCTGCATCAGCGTGCGAAACTCGAGCTTCTTCCAGAGCGCTGACACTTTCGCCATATCGAGCCCTTGAGCGAAGGTCTTCTCAGGAATTTTGAACTCGATCGGCGCATCGCGACGGATGGTAGCGAGCATCTTGCTGAACTCGGCCTCTTCTCTGTTGTCTTTGAGGAGTTGGATAATGCGCGGCGTGATGCCTGCCTTTGCGAATTTGGCTTCATGCCCAGCATCCAATTCTTTATACATATCCTCGATCGTGCCGAATGTCGTGATGAGAGCGGTCGCC
>CAZSAV010000136.1:0-2022 GCA_964604805.1 uncultured Candidatus Saccharibacteria bacterium
TGAGAATGGGTCGGGGGACTTGTCTTGGCCGGTGAGAGACATGCGGAGCGGCCAGAGCACGTCGCCTTTGCCGCTCTTTTCTGAATAATCCCAGAGGGCTGATTTGATCGTCTCGGCATCGAAAGCAGAGGCATCTATTCCTTCGAGCATCTTTTTTACAGCCGACAGGTGAGTGCGAGCCACTTCCCTATCCGGATTCTTTTTCCAAAGGAGCTTGTCGGCGGCATATTCCGGTTTCTTGAGCATGAATGCCAATTCCCCTCCCGGCGCGATCATGGTCGCGATGTCTCCGAATGAAGAGATCTTTTCTCTGAGGACCTTGGCAGTCCTCTCGACGAGGGCGCTATCCCCTGCCAGTTCTTTCGGGAAGAAGCTCTTTGCATCGATGAGAAAATCAGCTTCAGGATATGAAGCCATGTATTGTTTGTTGAACCAAAGCAATTTTTCATCGTCGAATATGGCGCCTCCCTTCTGGACGCGGTCGAGCGAGAAATCTTTGATGATCTGCTCGAGGCTCAGTATCTCGGTGTCGTCCTTGGGGTGCCAGCCGAGCAAAGCCATATAGTTGACCAGAGCTCCTGGCAAGTACCCTTTGGCGCGATAATCGCTCACCGGGACCGCGCCGTGGCGCTTGGAGAGCTTTGCGCGCGTCGTAGAAAGGAGGAGCGGTATATGCGCGAAGAGCGGCACGGGAGCGCCGATAGCCTCATATATGAGCATCTGGCGCGGCGTATTGGATATATGGTCTTCGCCGCGGATGATGTGCGTCATGCCCATCTCGTAGTCGTCGACGACGTTGACCAGGTGGAATACGGGCTCGTCAATGCTCTTGGCTATGACGAAATCGCCGAGCTCGGTGGTGTCGAATTCGACCTTGCCGCGGATGAGGTCGTCGAATGCCACTTTCTTATTGGGATTCTTGAACCTGATGACCTCGGTCCTGCCGCCTGGCTCTTTCGGGGTCTCTTTGGAAACGAAGGCATGCCCGGTGTCGATCAATCTCTTGATGTACTTCTTATATATCTCGGTGCGCTCGGATTGGCGATAGAATTCGTCATAGTCGAGGCCGAGCCATTTCAGGCTATCGATGATGTTGTCTTCGTATTCTTTTTTTGACCTCTCTTTGTCGGTGTCTTCAATCCTCAGTATGAATTTGCCTTTGTTCTGCCTTGCGAATATATATGCGAAAAGGGCCGTGCGGTAGCTGCCGGCATGGAAAAGCCCTGTGGGCGATGGCGCGAATCGGGTGACGACGGTCATGGGTCGATTATAGCAGAAAAAAGCCGGCTCATGTGCCGAGCCGGCTGGATTCAACGCGTTTGATCTTTGATATGGTCAGGGACCGGGAATACCGTCTTGAACAGGCGTACCATCGCACCGGCGGCGCTCTTGTTGCCGTTAAAGAGGATGTCTGCTTCGGACGTATGCGCGTACGAAGCGGCCTCGCTGAGCTCGCCTTCGGCTTGTCCGATATATGCGACCTTGAATATCCGGCCGCTGGTCCCCTGTGCGCTCACAAAGTAGATCCAGAGCGGTCGAGCCCTGTCGACGTCTTTGCCCATGCCGCAGGTGACGACGAATCGCCGGTCGTTTTTTCCATCGATGAAGCCGGTGAAGTGGTCTTCGATGCCGATATCGTCGGTCAGAACTTTGTTGATGACTCCGATCGGCGTCCTCGTCGTTTCGAGAGCCGGATCGCCGAATTCGGCTGGATCTACGAAGACTTGCTTCGAGAAGTCCGCCATTATCGCGATTGCGCTCACGACCGTTCTCGCGAATCTCGGGCTGTGCCTGAGGTCCGGGTAGTCCTCGAGGAGCGAGAGGATCCTGACGAGCAGATAATGTGCATACCGCGAGCGTACGGCTTTCAAAAATCTGACAAAGAGACTGCGCATGTGAGTGTGTTCCTTTCTGAAATTACTATGACATACATATTTAAATTAATCAAGCATATGCATGCATAAAGAAAAGAGCGCATTTTTGTGCGCTCTCCCCTATTCTCATAAGCTCGAGGAGCTTAAC
>CAZSAV010000137.1:0-1991 GCA_964604805.1 uncultured Candidatus Saccharibacteria bacterium
TGGGCCTTTTTGCCGCTCCTCTTCGCAACCGGCATCATCGGCCAATACCTGAAATCTATCCCGATCACGGTGTCGATCACGCTCGTGGCGTCGCTCCTCATCGCCCTCATGATCAACCACCCGTTGGCGGCCGTGCTCGAGCGCATCCGCCTCACGCGCCGATTCTTCTTCATCATCGAAGCGGTGCTCATAGTGCTCACCGCCGTGCTCCTCTATATGGGCGGCATCATACCCGTCATCCTCGGCATCATACTCATCGCGATCGAAGCGTACCTCATCTGGTGGTATGAAAAGGGCGGCAAGCCCAAGCTCGCGGCCAATGTGGCGCTCATGGAATCGGAATGGGAGAGCGACGACAAGATCAAGGCCAAGCTCCGCCAGCAGGGAAGCCGCGACCATGAGAATCTGGCAGGCAGGCTCATGCACGGCATCATCAATTTCCATCGGTTCCTTCCGATATACGAAGATTCGTTCCGCCATTACATCCTCGACAAGAAGCGCCGCCGATGGGTCCTCTCCGGCGTCGTAGCTCTCTTCATCTTGTCTGTGGCCCTCGTGCCGTTCGGCTTCGTGAAGAGCGTCTTCTTCCCGGTGCAGGACAGCGACTATGTCTTCATCGATATGCGCGCGCCCGTCGGCACCAACCTCACCGAAACGGATAGCCGCGTGAAGGCGGTAGAAGAGAAGCTGCTCAGCTACAAAGACATAGACAATTTCTCGACCATCATCGGCAGCGCCAGCCCCAATTCTGGCTCATTCGGCGCAGGCGCTGGGAGCGGCTCGAACCTAGCCTCTATCTCCATCATCCTCAAGGATGCAGGCGTGAGATCGATGAAGTCGTATGACTTCGCCGACAAGCTGCGCGACGACCTCTCGGGCACGCCCGGCATAGACGTCAATGTATCGACACTGGCTGGCGGACCGCCGTCAGGAGCGGCCTTCGAGGCGCATATAGCCGGCGATAGCCTCGATGCGCTCGGCGGCATCGTCCGGGACCTCAAGCCGATCCTGGCTTCGATACCGGGAGTGGTGAACGTCAGCGTCTCGCAGAAGGAATCAGTGCCCGAATACACCTTCACCCTCGATCCGTCAGCTATGGAGCAGAATAGCCTCAATGCGGCTATCGTCGGCTCGACCCTGCGAACGGCAGTCTCTGGCGTCGAGCTCACCAAGATCGTCGAAGGCGACAAGGAAGTCCAGCTCATGGCCACGTTCGACGCCGCATCGATCCCTGATCTCGCCGCTATCCAGAACCTGCAGATACTCAATGCGCGCAAACAGCCCGTCTACCTCAAGGACGTAGCCAAGATCGAGCTCAAGCCCGCCGTCGACGTCATCACCCGCATCGACCAGAAGCGCACCATCATCCTCTCGGGCGGCGCAGACGCATCGACCAATGGCCAGGCCATACTCGCCGAATTTCAGAAGAAGATAGCCACTTACAACATGCCTGCGGGATATTCTATAACGTACGGCGGAGAGAACGAGCAGAACGCCGAATCCGTGGCATCGGTCTTGCGCGCTATGATCATCGCGCTCATCCTCATCGTCGCGACCCTCATCATCCAGTTCAATTCATTCCGCAAAGCCTTGATCGTGCTCGTGCCGATACCGCTCGCCTTGATCGGCGTGTTCATCGGCATGGCCGTCTTCGACGTCCCATTGTCATTCCCGGGCCTCATCGGCATATTGGCGCTCTTCGGCATCGTGGTGAAGAACGCCATCATCCTCGTCGATAAGATCAACCTCAATATCAAGAGCGGCATCAAATTCGAGGATGCCATCGCCGATGCGGGTAAATCCCGATTGGAGGCAATCTTCATCACTTCGATCTGCACCATCATCGGCATATTACCGGTCACGCTCTCCAACGAGCTGTGGAGGTCGCTCGGCGGCGCGGTCATATTCGGCCTCACGCTCTCGTCATTCCTGACCCTCTACATCGTTCCGGCCGTATTCCTCGTCTTCGTGAAGGATGAGAAGCAGCATTT
>CAZSAV010000138.1:0-1985 GCA_964604805.1 uncultured Candidatus Saccharibacteria bacterium
TTTTACGAACCTCTCTCCCCTGTCTTTACGGGAGCTATCGAATCCTGCCGCCTCGAAACCGGGGCTGAAGAGGACGCGGTCGCCCTTTCTCGCATGCTCGAGCGAGACGAGCGCCGCCTCTTCTATGGACGGAGCAGAGATGACCTTCATAGCATCGACGTCGCGGAGCTCTTTGCGCTCGCGCATGGTGCCGCTTCCCGGCAAAAGGACGAGTGTATGGACATAGCGCGGCAATGAGGAAAAGAGAGAGCGATAGTCGCAGCCGCTATCCGCGCCTCCCATGACCAGGACGAGATTGCGGTCGACCGCCAATGACTCTACGGCGATCTGCGTCGAACAGGACATGACCGAAGCGGTGTCATTGTAGAATTCGACGTTCTTCACCTTTTTGACGAATTCGAGGCGGCCTTTGAGCGGCTTCCATCTATTGAGGACATGCTCGGCGGTCTGGTCGTCCACTTTGAAGAGCCGGGCGGCTTGGAGCGCCAAAGCGGCGTTCTCGCGGTCATGGGGGCCATTGGCCTTGAAGAGCCACTCGCTCGGCACATATGAGGCGCGGGTGCGGAGCATCTTGGCTTTGGGCTGGGCTTTGCGCGCATGGGTCATATCGATGATCTCGTCGCTCGCGATGATGTAGTTGTTATATGTCTGATGCGCCAAGACTTCGAACGGCGAATCGGCATAGGTGCCTTTGGCCGGCGCCGTGGTGAATATGGCGACGTGCGGGCTCATGCGCATATCGCGCAATTCGGAGAGCATCGGCTCGATGACGCGCATGAGGACGATATCGCCGCTCTTGGCCTTCTTGAGGTGGGCGATGATGCCCGATGGAGACTCCGGATCGACGACGAAGAATCCCTGGCCTTCGATCGACGAGCACACTTCCTCGAGCATCGGCGCGAGCATGGATACGACGGTTGCCTTGCCGCACATGCCCATGACGCCGATCAAGGTGACCGGCGGAGCGTGCTTCAAGAAGAACGTCTCGGGATATTCGATCGGTATGCCCTTGTCTTTGACTGCCTTGAGGAACGATGAATCGCGCGGATAGTCATGCGATAGGATGACGAGGTCGTTGTCGAGGAGGTCGTCGGCTGGTATAGAGCCGCAGACATAGTTGGCGAGGCCGATCGAGCGCAAGAATACGAGATGGCTCTTGAGCCTCGCTTCGCTGCGCAGGTCGTATATGCCGACCAGGGCCCCTGCTTTGATGAGATATTTGACGTCGGCGACCATCTCTCCTTGCGGGCCCAAGCCGATGACGGCGATGCGTTTGCCCTTGATATAATCGCGCGATGACATGGCTCAAGTGTAACGCGCTTCGCCTCACCTGAAAAGACGCGGCTTAGATACATCATATTTCTCGTTTTTAGACAAAAAAACTCCGCCGCTTGCGCGACGGAGGTGATAGTGATGGGATCAGCTGGTCTTCTTGATGGGCCGCCAGCTCAGCTTGCTCGTATCGGGAGCCGGCGCCTTTGCGATCTCGACGAAGAGCTGTTTCATGGCAGTCGTTTGCCGGGCTTCTTCGATCAGCTTTTCTACGCGTGCGTTTGCCTCTTCCCGAGTGACTCCCCATTGCGGCTTTCCGCTGTGCTGGGAGAACATCTTTGCGATATTCATGAGCGGGCTATGGCGGTTATCGAGGAACTGCCCGCGCACAAAGATGAACTTTGAGCCCGAGAGGGCCACGGCATATGGCGCCTTGTCTTCCGACTCGACGACATAGAAGCAGCCTCCGTAGAACAGGTAGCTCGACAGACCGGCGGCAGTGAGCGGGGCTCCGTCACGGATCGCTTTCCGCGCGCGCTCCTGGATGCTGACGAGATACTTGACCGGCTGGAATACAGCCTTCTTGATCGCGCATTCAATCGGCTGCCCGTCGAGCTGGACCATGGCCTTGGCGTCGGCGATGCCGAGCGGCTTTCTGCCGCGGAACTCATAGAGCTCCTCGACGACAGCACGCTTGACATACGTCGAAGGCG
>CAZSAV010000139.1:0-1938 GCA_964604805.1 uncultured Candidatus Saccharibacteria bacterium
TGAAAAATCCTTTCCGAGCTCGCATGGCTTCGCAGTATTATAGATCGCTTCTGACGGATGCGAACGATAATCGATCGCCATCGAGAAGATCAACACGACTTCGTAAGCGTCAGCGCATGTTCCCTTCACTTCTGTGGTTTTCTGGCCAGTAAATTCGAATGGCGCGAATGACGACGGCGCTGGCATAGCGGCGAAATCGCTGTCCATGCGCTCAGCGAGAGCTTGGTCTTGCGATTGCACTGCTACCGGCTTCGTCTCGGTCGCCTTCTTCTCGTTCTCTGACGACTGCCGCGCATATATGGCCACCGATGCGATGGCGATGACGCAGAGGAGGGCCAAAGCGAGATTCGTCCGCAATAGTTTTGATATCGATTCGGGCATGATAACTAATTTGTGTGATCCGGCGACACGGCTTTCCGCTCGCCTGCGAAGCTCATTCGTGAAATTGCCAGATATATCGCGATCAGATCTTCTTCACTCTCAATTCGACCAATATATCGCTCACCACATTCCAATAGTGCTGTATGGCGAAGCGCCTCGCCTCTTCCGACTTCTGGTTCCATGGCTCGTTGAAATAGAGGATCATATTAGTGACCTCATAGTCGCACTTGATTGGATAGTGCGCGAGCTTGTTGGCTTCGCGCCACGGCTTCTGGTAGTAGAGCCAGGTAGCTTCGGAGAGGGCGCGGGTATGGGTCGGGTCCTGCCAGCAACGGATCGACGTGTAGTACGGACCGACGATCGTGACCTTGGCGCCGTCTTCGCAGATGCGCCAGATCTCGTCCATGAATTTCATCAGGTCCTTGGTATGCTCGGCATAATGGCTGACGTTGATCTCTTTGACGCTATTGTCCTTGAACGGCTTCCACGGATACTGCTCGAGGTCCCAGACCACGTCGACACCTTCTCCCGGGGCGATGTCGACGCCGATGAAGCCGGCGCGCTTGTTCTGCCCGCAGGCCACATCGAGCTTGATCCCTTTGTCTGCATCAGAAAATATCATCATATCAGTTGTTTATAACATACTCGTAGACTGTGCGCGAAATATCCTGCATGAAGCGGTCTGCTTCAGTCTGCGATGCGCCCTGTGACCCGAGACAGAGCACATACGGCCTGTTCGGCACATATATGATGCCGCAATCGGAAAATACCTTTTCGGTCTCATCAATGCCGATCTTATGTGCGACGGCGACGGTCTTCGGCACACCTCCCGCTATCTGCTGATCGAATCTCGAGAGGTCGAGATAGTTGAGGATGGCCTCCGAATCGGTCGGGTTCAAGAATGTGGAATTGTAAAGCGAGATGAACATGTTGGCGAGCGTCTTCTCGTTGATGCTGATATAGCTCGGCTTGGAGCTGAAGTCGACTTTTTGCCACCCCATCTCGTCATATACCTCGGAGAACGGGTCCACGACGCCGACGAGCTGCGTCACATGGATGAGCGCGCGAGCCGCCGTATTGTCAGAATCCTTGAGCATCGTAGCGACGAGATCCCTCACCGTGAACGATGCGCCGGCTCCTGCTTTATACAGATCGCCGAAATTGCTGTCTATATCGGATTCGGAGAGCTTATATGTGTCATCGAGGCTTATCTTGCCCTGCTCGACGAGCTTGTATACGGACATGGCCAGTGGGACCTTGATCGTCGATGCGGCAGTGAACATCTCGCGCTCATTGAGACCGATCCATCCAGAATTGTTCAGGTACAGGAAGTAGACGAACGTTTTAAACGAATGTTCCGCCTGCATACGAGTCAATTCATCGCGAAGAGGGGCGAATTTGATGATGTAATATTTACCCAAGCTCGCTGTGACAGCCGGGTTGATGAGGGGAAATAGCGAGGCGTCCTTGATGAGGCTGGACGCCATGATCGTGTTCGTAGCGGTGACCGGCGATACGACGAGCATGCTCGTCCTCGATCGATCCTCTCGGATGAAT
>CAZSAV010000140.1:0-1919 GCA_964604805.1 uncultured Candidatus Saccharibacteria bacterium
CGGCCATCGAGGCTATACAAGACCTTGAATTGCGAATCGAAATGCCATGCGGCATAGAGATATGCGAGGCCTCCAAAACCCACTGCCAAAAGCGCCGCAATGAGGTGCGGATTCTTCCTATAGAGCGAATATAATGCGTTTTTCATTCATGCGTGAATCCTTGCGAATAAACGCATCGAGAGCATCATCCGACGATGATAAATAATATTACGCGCCTTCCCTCGCATCGCGCAGAGCGCCTGCCCACCATATGAGGTGCGATAGCATATCGGCCGCATCATGGGCATTAGGCGCGAAGGCATTCTCCTTGAGTTTCCCTGCTTCATCGACGAGCGTCCAGAAATTCTGGATGTGCACGGCTTTGCGTACCGGCGCCATCTGCAATTCGACGGCTACTTGGCGGAGCTGTTCGACGGCGCGAGCCCCAGCGACGCTTCCATATGCGACGAATGCCACAGGCTTCCGATTCCATTCTGCATATGCATAGTCGAGCGCATTCTTGAGCGCAGCCGGATAGCCATGATTGTATTCGGGAGTGACGATGATGAAGCCGTCTGCCTCGCCGATCTTGGCTGCCCATGCGGCGGCACCGGGCGTCTTGTATTTTCCATCGATATTCGCCGGACCGGCGACTTCATCGAAGAACG
Organism: uncultured Candidatus Saccharibacteria bacterium; assembly: GCA_964604805.1. Classification (GTDB taxonomy): domain Bacteria; phylum Patescibacteriota; class Minisyncoccia; order Phycocordibacterales; family PALSA-1337; genus C7867-002. Next base: position 648 of record CAZSAV010000140.1, read on the forward strand.
GCAGGCCGAGGTCTTTGAGATCGATGAGCTCGGCTTGTATGCCCGGAGCCTTCTTGGCTTCTTCGAATATCCAATTGGCCGGCTTGTCGCCGAAGCGGTTTGAACGAGTGCTGGCGAGTATGACATGGATCTTGAGCGGTTTTGTATTTTTCATATGTTTGAAAAGCATCTAGATAAGATGCCTTGTATTTAGAGATATAAAGCGAATCTGCGCGCACAATAATTAGATCAACCGCTAATAGGAGCTCATTGTATCAGAGCAAAAGATCCTGCACAGCTCCGCATGCAGAAAAAATATTGTGTATTGAGCGATAACGCTAGAGCTTCGGTGGGATCTTGATATTGAGGAGAGCGAGGCCCTGGCCGATGACTGTAGCCACTGCTTGGATGAGAGCGAGGCGCGAAGCGACGAGGCCCTCGCTCGGCGCTCCGAGGACCGAAGCCGACGCATAGAAGGAATTGAACGCTCCTGCAACCTGTTCGAGATAGCTCGCGAGGAGATGGGTCTCGTTGAAATCGACCGCCTGCAATAGGATCTCGGGGAACATGCCGATGAGGCGAGCCAGCTCGAATTCGACGTCGTCAGCGAATTCGAACGGGCCGGAGACGGCAACGGGTTTGCCGGCTTTGGCGATGATGGACTGTATCCTCACATATGTATATTGGAGGTATACGGCGCTGCCTGCTTCGAAATCGAGCATCCGCTCCCAATCGAATTGGATATTCTTTAGGCGAGACTGGCGCAGGTCGTTGTAGATGACCGAACCGACGCCGACGATGGAAGAGATCGCGTCGGCCTCTCCTGGCGCGATGTCTTTGCCTTTGGCGGCGATGACGTCTCGGGATTTGGCGACGGCCTCATCGAGGACCTGGTCGAGCTCGACCAATGTGCCCTTTCTGGTCGACATCTTCTTGCCGTCCTTCATGACTAGGCCGAAACCGATATGCTCGAGCGCTCCGGGCGCCGACAGTCCTGCCGCTTCTGCCGCGGCTATGAGCTGCTTGAAATTGAGGTCCTGCTCCGAACCAACGACGTAGAGCACTTTGTCAGGATGGAATTCTCTGGCTCGGAATGCGATCGTGGCGAGGTCGCGAGCGATATAGAGGCTCGATCCGTCGCTCTTACGCAAGAGGAATGATGGCAAACCTTTCAAGCCTTCGACGGCGATGGCTCCGTCAGCCGTCTGTGCGCCGATGCCTTTGGCGACCAATGCGTCGACGATGCCGTCGGCTTCTTTCAAAAAATAGCTCTCGCCGATCTCGGTATCAAAC
>CAZSAV010000141.1:0-1792 GCA_964604805.1 uncultured Candidatus Saccharibacteria bacterium
GATGTGATACGCGGCCCCACGTGGGCGTCGCCCGCCGAAGCTCCGAGCTTTGCGAGGAGCGAAGGCGGGCTGTAGTATAGTGGTAGTATACATCCATGGGGTGGATGCGGTCCGGGTTCGATTCCCGGCAGCCCGACAATTCTTGTGACCAGAACCGGCAACTAGCAACTAGAATGGTAATCAGAAAAGCACTCTTAGCTCAGTTGGCTAGAGCGCACCCTTCACACGGGTGAGGTCGCAGGTTCGAGCCCTGCAGGGTGCACAGCTAATATAAATAATAGCTTGACTTTGAGCCGTAAATCTGCTATTATTAAGACCGATTCGCGATAGCGAGACAACTAACGAAAGGAACAACTAAATGATCGTTGACAAAAAGCGGATCTCGCATATAGACGAGATCTACCGCCCTTACTATAGGGCATTCCTCAAGCTCATCGGCATCGTTGCCATATTGCAGGCGCTCTCCATGACCCTGCCCGTCTTCTACGGCAAGATCATCGACAGCTTCATCAAGGTGAAGCCGATCGACCTCCAGGTGCGTTTCTCGTGCTACCTTCTCGGCATCCTGATCGTCAAGATCTATTTCGACAAGAAGCACGGCGACGTCCATATCGGCGACATAGCGTTCGGGGTCGAAAAGCGCGTGGCGGAAGTCACGCTGCAGAAGATCTCCAAGCTGTCGCTCGGACAGATCTCGAACAGCAATTCGGGATTCAAGAACCATATCATCAAAAACGGCGAGTCGGCCCTTCGAGAGGCTGTCGAGATGTTCATCTTCGACGTGTCCTCGGTGTCGATACGCCTGGCGATCGCGATCGGGAGCCTATTTTGGCTCAATGCCGTCCTTGGCTCCATCACCCTCGCGAGCATATCGCTCTTCGCCGCGGCGAGCATCATGATCAACAGGAAGATCCTGCCGCAGCTCCGCACCCAGAACAAATTGGGCACGAAGCTCGGCACGTTCCATTCCGAGATCATCAAGCACTTGCGCATGGTCATCGTCTTCAACCAAGAAGAACGGGCCATGAACGAGCATAGCCGGCAATACGATGAATACGGCGCATCGGGCAAGCATATCTGGTTCTCATATTTCAACCAGGTCGCATGCTTCCGCGAGCCGTTCGCCGTCGTCGGTCAATTCTCGGTGCTCATGGCCGGCATATATCTGGTCAATGCGCACCGCGTGACGCCTGGAAGCCTCGTCATGGCCATGGCATGGTCTATGACCGCATTCCAAGCGACCAACAACATCGGCACCATACAGCGCCGCATGGCGAGGTATAGCGTGCATATCGGCCGATACTTCGAATTGCTCGAGATCGCGCCGGCGGTGACCGTCACCGAGCACCCGATACGGCCCGAGCGGTTCAGCGGCCGGATAGAATTCAAATCGGTGTCGTTCGAATACCCGATGTTCACCGGCTCAGAAGACGAGCTCGCTCCCGGCAAGAAGCGCCGTCGGCGTATCGAGGAGAATCACGCCATCCGAGACGTATCGTTCACGATCGAGCCCGGAGAGACGTGCGCCTTCGTCGGCCATTCGGGAGCAGGGAAGTCCACCGTCATCAATCTGCTCCTGCGGGGCTACGATCCCGACAAAGGGCAGATATTGATCGACGGGCACGACCTGCGCCTCCTCGACCTCGGAGCCTGGCGGAGCGCCATCGGCTGCGTCGAGCAGGATCCAAAGCTCTGGGACCAGTCCTTGCGCTACAACATGACGTACGGCATGAAAGAAACGAATGCCGACGTCTCGTTGGACGAGCTCGACGAGCTGGCGCGGAAGACGCAG
>CAZSAV010000142.1:0-1761 GCA_964604805.1 uncultured Candidatus Saccharibacteria bacterium
TGGCGGCGGCTACGGAGGCAATTCCTATGGCTCCTATGGCGGCGGATCCTACGGCCACAACTACAACCCGTACGGCACCAATTTCGCCACTCCCCTCTCTGGCTATTATTATCAGAACCAGTCATACGTCTATCAAAACTGCGGCTGTTACAACTACGGCTATGGATACAACTATAGCCCGTACGCGAACTACGGCGGCTACTATGGCGGGAACAATTACGGATACGGATATTCATATCCTTCGTACCAGTTCTCTATCGGCTACTCCTCATATCCTTCATATGATTATGGATACGGAGGCTACGGATACGACTACTAATATCTCCTCAAACAAAAACCCCTTCCCTCGACTACGCTCGGGATGGGGTTTTTGTTTTACTATCATCTGACGATGCCCAAGAATGGGATGCCTATCTTGCGATACTCTTTCATCGCGCTCTTCGCGTCGCGGATATGCTCCTCGCGAGAGCCGCGGACTCCCTTGCGCCTCTTCGGCGCGCCGAAGCGATGCTCCGCTTTCCATGACGAGCCGAGGAAGACGGCATGCCTGCCGAACTTCCGAGCGGCGCGGTCGATCACTGCATATATCTTGCGCGCTCCGTCGAGCGCTACAGAGTCGCCGAAGAGGTCGTCCGTCCTCGCGCTCGCATCGCCGATGGCCATGAGCGTCGCCCCGGTCGCCCGATACATGACCCCGTCGCGGAACGTGCGATTGAATCCGTCGCGGAGAGCCGACAAGAACTGCTCAGGCATGTCGGACCCTTGGGCCAGACGAGCTTCGAAGCCATAGTAGCCGAATGCCTGCGTCTTCAAGAATGCCGATATGTGCCGCGCGGTCAGGCGCTGACGGCGCAGCTTGATGCATGCATTCTCTATGTTGCGCGAAAGCTGGGCGAAGACGAAACTCCTGTCTGACGAGGGCGGCGTGAACGTCCTCGTCTTGCCGACCGACCCTTGCTCATGATTCCGTTCTGGAGCGACCGAGTATACCGATGCGCCATTGAGCTCGAGATGTATCTCCTGTATGGGCTTGGAAAAGCGCTCTCTCACCCAATCGCGGTCTTTGCAGGCTAGATCGTATGCGGTGGCGACGCCGAGCTTGGAGAGGTCTATAGACGTGCTGCGACCGATGCCCCATATCTTATCGACGGGGATCTTTGACGTGTATGCCGGTATATCCCCGCTTCTGATCACGGTGAAGCCATCAGGCTTCTTCCATTTCGATGCCGCCTTGGCGAGGACTTTGTTGACCGATAGTCCTACAGAGAAGGTCATGCCGAGCTCGCTATCGAGGTCGCGCTTGACCGAACGGGCGATATCCTCATACGGCATGCGGAGACGCTCGTCTGCTCCGGTGAGATCGGCGAAGCATTCATCGATGCTGTACTCCTCGACTGATTCCGCATATCTCCTGACGATGGCATACATGCGCACCGCATAGAGGCTGTATGTCTCGTAGTCAGACTCGAGGATGACGGCTTCCGGACAGAGCTTGCGTATCTCGCGCAGGCTCATAGCGCGGCTGATGCCGCGCGCCTTGGCTTCGTATGTCATGGAAGAGGCTATGCCGCGCTCGAGGCCCGTTATGACCGGCTTGCCCTTGAGCCACGGCCTGCTCGCCACCTCGCATGACGCAAAAAACGAGTCTCCGTCTATATGGAGAATGGCTCGAGGAAAGGCTTTAGTAGGCGCAGGGAGAGTAATTGACATTCTGTGTTATTAATGCTATAATACACCCAGTATTTCCAGAACATATGCGGC
>CAZSAV010000143.1:0-1739 GCA_964604805.1 uncultured Candidatus Saccharibacteria bacterium
TGCATCTATCAGCCTGCTACGTCCCGAGCTTGTCGAGAGACGGCAAGGTCAGCGTCATAGCTCATAGCAATGGCGGGCTCATCGCTGAATATCTAGTGAAAGCGCTCTCTGATATGGGCAAAGCCGATATCGTAGACGCGGTCGTGTCTGTGGCTGTCCCATTCCTCGGAACGCCGCAGGCCATACTCGCGCTCCTTCATGGAGGAGACCAATCCATCGCCCATGGGCTCATTCTCAAAGAAAGCGTTGCGCGCGGCCTCGGCGCGAATATGCCGAGCGCATATTCGCTGTTGCCGTCGCAGGAATATTTCAAGCATATCTTTACGCCGACGATCGCATTCGCATCGAGCACGATCCCCGGGATCAATTCAGGGGCCTATCCTCGATCCATCGACACATACGAAGGCCAGGCCGCATTCGTCAAAGATTCTCGCAATGGCCGAGAGACCGCAAAGGCGTCTGACACTTCGTTGGCGATCGACGGCAACGCCCTGCTCATGAGCCTCGGCGATGCGCTCCATAGCGCGATCGACGTATTCATATGGCCGACAGGGATAGCGCGCTGGTCGATCGTCGGATGGAATAAGCCGACGGCGAGCGGCGTCCTCTATTCATCCGCATATCGCTGCCTCAAAGGCTTGATCGGCCTGCCATGCTCGCCTCAGCCAGTGCATCAGAAGATGGAGACTATGTCTGGAGACGGTACGGTGATCGCTCCGAGCGCCGCATATGGTTCGAGCAATGTGGCAGCGCTCGATATCAAGCAGATATCCTCTAGAGAAGGGAAGGATGTGAGCCATTCCAATATATTAGAATCGTCCACAACGATATCTGTCATAGATTCTATTTTGACCAATCCTCGCGGTTCGAGCACAGCCATCGCATTGCCGGGCGTGTCGACTGGAGGTGTGCCGCAATCATCGCCCACCGTGCTTACGCTCGGAACTCATTCACCGGTAGATTTGCATGCATATGATTCTCTCGGCAGGCATACCGGCCCGCTTGGTTCCGCTACATCGAGCCCGTTCACTTCATTCGAAGAAGGGATACCCGGAAGCAGCTATAGCGAGACCGACCAAGGAGATACGTTTATAACTCTCCCTGATGATGGTTCGACATATTCTATCCATATAGAGGGCACAGGGATCGGAGAATTCACTTTCGATGCCGAGCGGAAGCAAGGGGCAGATACTCTAGATTCAGTAGAATATGCAGGCCTGCCAGTGACGCCGCTTTCGATAGCGTCGACGACTATATCGAGCGGCGGTTCCATCAGGCTCGCGTCCTCATCGCCGACTCTGTCTATCGACGTAGATGGCGACGGATCCATAGATATGAGTTCTCGAGCGAACGTCGAATCGGATCCGCTCATCTACTTCGAGGCTCTGAAGAAAGCGATCGCTCGCATATGCGCCGATCAGTCGAGGCTCAAGCGTTTGCAAGCGAGGATCGATATGATCGCGGGCGCGATCAGGAAGGGGAAGGGATTCCATGCCCGAGGACGGGCTGATCATGACAGCGAGCGCGTCGGCCACTTCTATCTAAAGAGGCTCATCCGAGCGAATCGCGATCGCATGACGGATTCTATCGATTCTCTGATATCCCAATTCGAATAGCCGCTCGCATATACGAATAAAGCGCCCGATGGGCGCTTTATTCGTTCCGTATGGAATGGGGTTATTTGAGCTCGACCTTGCCGTCCCTCGACAAGCTCGGGACGTAGCAGGCTGATAGATGCG
>CAZSAV010000144.1:0-1733 GCA_964604805.1 uncultured Candidatus Saccharibacteria bacterium
CATATGAGCAAGGCACGACGAGCATGGCGGTCGCTCCCGAGCAGATATTGATCAAATCATACATACCGGCCTGCGATACCGGGTTCGATTACTGCCTCTATTATGGCGGCAAAGATTATCAAGGCACCAATTTCGAGAGCGCAGGCTTGCGCATAGAGAAGCGCGAAGACCTCTCGAGCGAGACGTCTTGCCTCAATGCCGCACCGACCGGATACGCGTCATCGACCAAGCCTGCTACGGCGCATACGTCTGCCGCCTATTCGACGTCGGTCTTTCCGAATGTCGGCGATGCCGCTGCCGGCCACTTCACTGTCGGATCGCTCTACCGCCTGTATGTCAAAAATGGCCGCTCATGCTATGAATTCGAGACGAGGATCGGAGAGACGCAATTCGCCAATTATCCCGAGGGAACCATACGCGAGTTCTCGTCTGCCGACGCTGCGCAGGTGAGGTCTCTGCTCGAATCTATATTGAAGCGCGTATCGCTCGCATCAGGGGAGACGAATCTATTCAGCAAGTAGTCGATGCATATTCATTCAAAAGAAAAAGCGATCGTTCGACGATCGCTTTTTTGCGTTACTTCTTTTTGGATCCTGCGCACTGCCGCGCTGTCCAATGGAACAGGTCTCCCAGGGTCTCGAGGATCTTCCTCGCTGCCCAGAAGATGAGGCGCTTGGCCTGCTTGAGCTCCCACATGACGACCTTCATGCCGTTCTTGTGTCCGCCGAACATGAAGCCGGTGCCATACGAGATGGCGAGCGCCAGAAGCGCGTACGTGATCAAAAGACCTTGAGTATTCATCTGGTACAATTATAGCACCTTTTATACATAATGTCAATATATGAAGATTGACACAACCTTATTTACATGTATAATATTTTCACCATGATCAACATGCGTACACAAATGAATAACGCGAAGCGCTGGACCAATCTTTCCAGCGGCTTTGACGTGAATCCGATCGCCAAGGATGCGGTCTATTCACACGATTCTAACCTCTCTACCGAGGGCGTGCGCATCGTTTCGAGCATTTGAATCTCTCTATAGTTCGAATGCCCTGAACGCCGCGCAAGCGGCGTTTTTAGTAGCTCTTTATAACAAAATAACACAGAAAGGATCGATATGACTGACAAGATAGTGTTCCTCGACATGCCCGAGACTCGGGTGTATCTGCGCCCGCCGGAGCGCGGCGATCTGCCGTTCTTCCGGCAAGCCCTCAACAATGAAGCCATCTCCCGATACCTGCTCGGACATGATCCATGCCTCGAGATGGAAGAGGCGGAATGGTTCGAGAGCCTTCCTCGACGGAAGCATACCGATCGGGTGTGCGCCATCGTCCTCAAATCGGACGACCGAGTCATCGGATCGATGGGCCTCCATATGATCGATTGGGTGAGCAGGACGGCGAGCACGGGCGCATTCATCGGCCGAGAGGACCTGCTAGGCAAAGGCCTCGGCACCGAGGCAAAGATGATGTGGCTCAAGCACGCATTCCTCGAGCTCGACCTGCGGCAGATATATTCGCGAGTGTACGAATTCAACGGCCGCAGCAAGGGCTATGCAAAAAAATGCGGGTATCGAGAGATCGCTCGATATCCGGAAGCGATCTTCCGCGACGGCGCATATCATGACCTCGTCCACTTCGTGGCGACGAAGGAATCGTGGCTGCCGCTGTGGCGAGAGTTCGAGAAGAAGCATGCGAACACGGAAACGAGAAAGGACAGCGATGCAAA
>CAZSAV010000145.1:0-1716 GCA_964604805.1 uncultured Candidatus Saccharibacteria bacterium
GAGCTGTGTCCTACCATTAGACGATCCCGCAAATTGTGTATGTGCCTCTGACCCTGACCGACAAACGAACTTACTCGGAATCATCACTCGGCCCTCCGAAGCTCCGAGCTTGTCGAGGAGCGAAGGAGGCCCATTAGACGATCCCGCAATTGCTATTCTATTGTCGCGAGCATGCTCTTCGAAGCTCTGACTGCGAAGAAGAGTACCTTGCAGAATAGCGTAAAACGCGATATAAAACAACCAGAAAGGAGGTGCATATGGCTGCCATCACTGCCCCCACACGCCCGCATGCCGCGGACGAACAGGTCATTTTAAATCCGAGGCAAATGCGATATCGCCTCGACAAGCATAGCGTCACGCGTAGAGAATGGGGTCACGGCACGAACAGAACGTTCGCCGACCTCATGTCATATCATTTGCGCGATCGGCTCTATCCGCGCAACGGGTCTTCGGACCGATTCATCCTCGACGTGCAGGTCGCCGTCGTCATCGTCATTCATAAGTACAAGGGCCAGTGGCTCGAGCTCTATGAAGACAGGCAAGAATTCACCGACGCCGAAGGAAAAGTTCACACCCAGTACCGCAAAGGATTCAACGGCATCGCGGAAACCGCAAAACGAGGTGAAGAGATGCGCGCTTCAGCGACCCGCTGCCTGGCCGAAGAGCTGTGCTTCCGGGACCCTGGAAAATACAGTCTCTCGTCCTGCCTCCACGTCGAGCACTGCGAACCGCGGCTCTCGGAAAAATGGCCCGGCGGCGTGTGGGCGGCATATCACCGCCATATCTTCGAGTGCGAGACCCACCGTTCTATCTTCCGCAAAGACGGCTACTTCGAAGCCGAAGGCAACCGCCGCATCTACTTCAAGTGGCGCCCCCGGAGACAGCTCCAATTCACCTTATGATCGACACATCTTGTCACCGCCTATGACGAGATTTTTTTATGGTTGATAATTGACATTTGTATCAAAATGATATATAATGTAAGAAGAATACGGTACTAATTATTATGAATGAACCAAAAGAAAGCATCCTCGAATTCCTCAAGGCGCATGATATCAAGCACGAGCCGTCCGCGGATCCTGATTTCTCTCTGGATGAGTTCGTACGCTCGGTCCAACGGGGCGAATCGCTCCTCTGCATGGTCGGCGGCGCGCCCACCATCACCCGTCTCGGCGTGGCCGTCCGCATCATGTTCGGATCGAAGGTCCTGGTGAAGAAGCGCTTCGTCGCCAACTCGGGCAAAGTGACGCACGTCAATTCCCTGCACCTCACTGCTCCGCTCATGCGCGGCGAAAACCCCACGGCCGGCATCCTGCGCTGCATCGTCAGCAACCTCAATTGGCCGGCTGAGAACCTCGACCATCGCGTGCTCGACATCACGCTCCATGACAAGAAGGTCACCGAGTCGCCCGTCATCGCTTTGCCGGGGCTCGCTATGATCACCATGGTCTACATCGCCACATGGAATATGCCCGCTATATTCCGCAACCCCAACGGGTACGTGATGAGCGACGACCTCGGCGAGACCCATTTCCAATGGGAAGATACCGAGGAAGCGCCGAAACCGTGACGAACGATATCTGACGCATCCCGCTCAAGAGAGCGGGATTTTCTTTTAGTACGCCGAAGCCCGAGCTTGTCGAGGGCGAAGGCGACTTTGGTACGCCAAAGCCCGAGCTTGTCGAGGGCGAAGGCGACTTTAGTACGCCGAAGCTG
>CAZSAV010000146.1:0-1708 GCA_964604805.1 uncultured Candidatus Saccharibacteria bacterium
CGACGGCGTACATCGGAAAATAGACTGAGATCGCGTATTGCTTGAACGTGAAGTCTCTGAAATTCTCTGGACGCGGAGCTATGCCCTGGTCGAGCATATCGCCGGGCTCATATCCTGGCGAAGCGGCCGAGAGCGAATCTGAGAGCTGGCTTTTGGCCATCTTTGATATCTTGGAAAGATAATCAGGCACGCCGGCAAATAGAGAGTCGAGCGTCACCGGCTTTCCTGAGGCGACGTCGTAGTTGAATGTCTGCATTTCCTGATTTTCATTTGCGCCGCCGGCATACGAGTCGTAGCGCATGACCATGCTGATATATTTCGCATTGATCTGCGCCGTCTGCCATGAAGCGTCGAACGAGTACGCATTCGCCGGGATCTGGTCGGAATGTCCGGGCGCTGACGTCGCTTTGCGCGCGGCGTCGTTCTCTATGATCGTCTGTTTGAATTCTTCGAGGCGGCTGATCGTAGAAGATGCGATGTCGGCATTGAATTCATCCGAGGCAGAAGCGAATTGGGGGAATTCGATAGAGACGCGCGGCGACGTAGATGCGTCTTCATGGAGAGCGACGAGCGAGACGTCTATTGTGTCGCTGCCTGGCAGGCCGGCGAACGACGATCCGCGATGCGGATTGAAGAGCGCGGAGCCGGCGATGAAGGCGAGCCCTGCGGTGAGGAGGACGATGACGATGAACAGAGAGCGCGTAGATGATGCCATGCGGCTATTGTATATCATTTTCATATAAAAAACCCAGACCGAAAGGTCTGGGTCATGAGAGGGCTTCGATCGAAGCGCGGATGTAGCCTGCGGCCAGCTTCCAATCTATGGGCTCGCGGATATTGCCGCTCGGACGGAGCCTGCCTTGAGCGTCGACAGCGACGGAATTGCCGTGCATGGCGACGATAGGGCGTATGAGGTGCATCGTCTCGGGGCCGAGGCCGCCGGCGATCGCGATCCGGACATGGTCGAGCTTGTCGATCTTGCGGATGGCTGCGATGAGGGCATTGGTCTTTTCTCCATCGAGCGGCGTTCCTGTGCCGCAGCTCCCGTCGATCAGGATATAGTCGATAGCAGCGCCATACCAGCGGAGCCGAGCGGCGATCCTCGCAGGGTCGAAGCCCTCGATCTTCATGGCTTTCTTTCCGGCTTGTACGACGATGTCTACGCTCCGCAGAGCGGTCTTGACGTCGTGGACCATGCTCGGTTCAGGCCATGTCATATCGAGCTGGACGCATGCGGCGTTCGGGCCGCAGAGGAAGAGCGCTTCCTCGATGTCTTCGGACGAGCTCAGACCGTCATAGTCCGCGTAATGCAGGCAGTTGATGACGCCTTCGGTCTCTGAGAATATCGACGTGAGCGAGCTGTGCGGAGGGAAGACCTTGGTCCAGGGGCTGGGAAGCCCGAGGAGCGTCTTGCGGCTCATCATGGCTCCCACCATGAGCTTGTGCCGAGCCGGCGTGGGATTCTTGTCGAGAATGGCCTTCATGGCGGCCACCTCTTCGTAACTGGTGAAGTCGGTGATGCCGATATAAGGTTCTTTCATATGCGTTCCTTTTCGGACATTACTATCAAAATGCGAACTAGTCAATGTCTGCACCTTCGAGGCGCGTGATATAGTACTATACCCATGGCTCAAAACGACCAATCGCGTATATCCGTGTCGCACCTCACCAAGAAGTACGGAACGTTCACGGCCGTGAACGACATCTC
>CAZSAV010000147.1:0-1632 GCA_964604805.1 uncultured Candidatus Saccharibacteria bacterium
TCTGCGGACTTCCTCGACGACCTTGCCTGCCGCCTTGCCGACAGCCTCCATAGAGAGAGCTGCGAAATAATAGGGGAGGAGGCCTCCTATGAAGAGTCCGACGATGACTTTCGGGTCGCTCAAGCTGAATGAAAGGCCCGGGACCAATTCTGTATATGAGGCGAAGAGCACGAGCGCTGCGAGGCCTGCTGAGCCGATGGCATAGCCCTTTGTGACGGCCTTGGTCGTATTGCCGACTGCATCGAGAGGATCAGTGACGTCGCGGACTTCCTTGGGGAGGTGCGCCATTTCGGCGATGCCTCCGGCATTGTCAGTGATCGGTCCGTATGAGTCGATAGCGACGATGATGCCTGCCATAGAGAGCATGGACATAGCTGCTACAGCGATGCCGTAAAGGCCAGCGAACTGATATGAAGCCAATATGCCCGCGACGATCGTGAGAAGAGGCCATGCGGTTGCCTTCATCGATATAGCGAGGCCCTGAATGATGTTAGTGCCATGCCCGGAGACCGATGCCTGGGCGATCGATTTGACCGGGGCGTATTTCGTCGATGTGTAGTATTCGGTGATGACGACGAGGAGAGCGGTGACGATGAGTCCGACCAATGTGCAGCCGAAGAGGTTAGCGACGCTATAGACGCCATTGAGCTTCATGAGCACGTTCGTGACCGGGTAGAAAGCGATGGCGGCCAATACGCCTGCGACGACGAGGCCCTTGTACATGGCGCCCATGATGTTCTGAGACTTGCCCATGCGCACGAACCAGGTGCCGATGATAGAAGCGATGATAGCGATGCCTCCCAAGGCGAGCGGGTAGACGAGAGCGCCGTCGAAGCCCTTGAATATGGTCGAGCCGAGCATCATGGCTGCGATCGTAGTGACCGCATAGGTTTCGAAGAGGTCAGCCGCCATGCCTGCGCAGTCGCTCACATTGTCTCCGACGTTATCGGCGATGACGCCCGGATTTCTCGGGTCGTCTTCTGGTATGCCAGCTTCGACTTTGCCGACGAGGTCGGTGCCGACGTCAGCGGCTTTGGTGAATATGCCTCCGCCAAGGCGAGCGAAGACCGAGATGAGAGAAGCTCCGAAGGCGAGGCCGATCAATGACGAGACGTCGCGAGTGATGGCGTAGAAGAGCGTCACGCCGAGGAGAGCAAGGCCGACCACGAAGAGGCCAGTCACCGATCCTCCGCGGAAGGCGAGCGCCAATGCGGGAGCGAGGCCGCCGCGAGCGGCTTCGGTCGTGCGGACGTTCGTGCGGACCGAGATGTTCATGCCGATATATCCCGCAGCTGCAGAGAGCACCGCTCCGACGATGAAGCCGATGGCGATCGTCAGGTTGAGGACGATCCACAAGGCGATGAAGAGGACGACGGCGATGATAGCGATCGTGCGGTATTGTCGGTTCAGATATGCCTTTGAGCCAGCCTGGATGGCGGCGGCTATCTCCTTCATCTTGTCATTGCCAGAAGGCTTCTTGAGGATGGAGGCGATCAAGTATGCTCCGTAGAGGATAGCTATGCCTGATGCGACGAGGGCGAGAACGATGGGCGTTTGCATTGATTGTGCGCCTAGGGCGCGATTACGATAATGTGCGCATTCTAGTAGAAAAGGCCCGAAATGGCAAGATTT
>CAZSAV010000148.1:0-1623 GCA_964604805.1 uncultured Candidatus Saccharibacteria bacterium
CAAATCGATCTATTTCTCCCGGATGGCCCATGGCAATGATTATTTCATGTATTACAACTTCATATTCTTTCTCGTCGCCATACCATTCACGTTCATCGACCCGCTCTATCTCGGTATAAAGCTTTATGCAGTCTTCGCGGCCGCCGGCGCATTCACCTTGCTCTATTGGTGCCTCAAGCGTTTCTATGTACGGAATCCATTCATATGGACGCTCGTCGTCTTGGCGATCACGAGCACCAGTTCAGTATGGAGATTCTTCTTGTCGCGGCCATATGCTTTGGCGCCGTTGCTCCTCCTTTTGCTCCTCTATTTCTTGTATAAGAAGAACCATCTCGGCGTATTCATATTGAGCTGCGCATATCTCTTCTGGCACAGCTCGACGTTTTTCTTGCCCGTCTGCGTCGCTATCGCATATCTCGTGATCGAGCGATTCTATCGCACAAAAGGAGATTGGAAGAATCTGGCATATGCGATCGGCGGCACTGCCTTCGCCATTCTGCTTACGTATCTCGTCTCATCAGGGTTCTTGCTATTCATCAAGGATACGATATTCAATATCTATTGGGAAACGATCCTCGGCAACAAAGTGAGCATCGGCGAAGGTGGCGAGCTGTATCCGGTTGATTTCTTCAATTTCATCCAGGGTAACGCTCTCATATTCGCGACTTTCGTCACGGCCCTATCGGTAGACATATTCAGCTATATCGGCTTTAGATTCAAAGGAGATTCGGAATCAGAATATTTCTCTGATACGCCCAAAGAACGCAGATATCTGCAGACGACGGTGCTCGTATTGACCGCTTGTTTCTTTCTCGGAACGATCGCTGTTTCGGGAAGGTTCGGGGGTTGCTTCACATTCTTTGCCGCCCTCTATATCGCGCTTTCATTCGATTATGCTCGCCGGCTCATCAAGATATCAGGCAGCGCCATGATACGCCGTTCGATCGCAACGGGGCTCGCTATCGTTCTCGTCTATCTCTTTGCGAGCAACATGCTCTTCCTCGAGCAAAAATTGGCATATGGCCAGTCAGCCATGCAGATGTTCCAGGTGGGCAATTGGCTCAAGAACAATTCAAAGCCGGGAGATATCGTATTCGAATCGAACTGGAGCTGGTTCCCGCAGCTGTATTATTGGAGCCCAAAAAACTATTATAGCGAAGGCCTCGAGCCGCGCTTCACCTATAACTATAGCCAACGGCTCTACTGGCTGTCGGTCCATATGCCGAGCAATGGGACAGTGTGCGATATACAATCGTGCCCTGATATGGACGAGGCGCTCCGCCTGGCACTGAAGAAGGCGACATCGACCGAGCAATACGCCAAGACTGAAGGGGATAAGATGGCAGCCATACTACAGAATGATTTCAGAGCCTCATTCATCGTCACATCGAAAGATACGCCGGTGTTCAACTACATACTGTCGAATAACAAGCATTTCAAGCAAGAGATATATGATCCCGCTTTCGGATTCTCAGTGTTCAGGGTCGTAACAAAATAGTTGAGCGCCGATCTAGTGTGGTATAATTATCCCCATGAAACGCCACATCAATAAAAAAGGGGGATTCACTTTGATCGAGATGCTCGTCGTCATCGCCATCATCGCGCTCTTGACCGGCATCATCA
>CAZSAV010000149.1:0-1548 GCA_964604805.1 uncultured Candidatus Saccharibacteria bacterium
GGCGTCTCCTGCGAGGATATGCCGAACATCGACACCTTGAGCGTCATCATCGACGAGAAGAAGGATGCCGACAAGATCGACACGGTGCTCCGGCAGATCCGCTCCGAATGCCTGCCAGGCACCATCGCCGTATACCCCGGCCTCGCCATGATCGCCGTCGTCGGACGGGCCATGGTGCACACTCCCGGCATCTCTGCGCGGATATTCAAGGTCCTGGCTGATCAGAACATCAATGTCCGGACCATCAACCAAGGCCCGAGCGAGCTCAATATCATCATCGGCGTGGAAACCCGCGACTACGAAAAAGCGATCCGCGCCATCTATGCCGAATTCGTTCCCGCACATGCGCTCGCATAGCGCTTCGACGATAGCCCCGTCCCTCGACTTCGGTCAGGATGGGGTTTTTTCATACCGCTCGCATTCCGGCCTCCGGTAGTCTATAGTTGCCGTACCTATATGAATACCGAACACAAGCACAAGATCCTCGTCGTCCTCGGCCCGACCGCTGTCGGGAAAAGCGACCTCGCAGTCGAACTAGCATTGAAATTCGATGGCGAAGTCGTCTCGGCGGATTCGCGCCAAGTGTATACCGGCCTCGATATCGGCACAGGCAAGATCACGAAAGAAGAGATGAAAGGCGTCCCCCATTATCTCCTCAATATCGCCGATGCTGGGCTACGATTCACCGCCCAGCGCTGGAAGACTGCGGCAGAGGCCGCCATAGCCGACATCATATCTCGCGGCAAACTGCCGATCGTCTGCGGCGGCACCGGCTTCTATATATCCTCTCTCGTCGCCGATATCGGCTTCCCCGAAGTAGAAGCCGACCCAGAACAGCAGAAAGAACTAGAAGCCAAAACTGTCGAAGAGCTCTTCGACATCCTGCGCGCCCTCGATCCTGCCCGCGCTTCGACCATCGACCGCAAGAACAAGCGCCGTCTCGCCCGCGCCATCATCATAGCGAAGAAGCTCGGCGCAGTGCCTCCGATACAGAATGCGGCGTCATCGAAATATGACGCCCTCGAGATCGGCCTCAGCCTCCCTATCGATGCGCTCCGCGAGCGCATCAAAGCACGGCTCCTGAAGCGCCTCGATACCGGGATGCTCGATGAAGCCAAGCGACTCCACGAAGCCGGCCTCTCGTACGAGCGCATGGACGAGCTCGGCCTCGAGTATCGATATCTGGCGGCATTCATTCAGGGACATATGACGAGAGAACAGATGATCGAAAAGCTCTCTGTGGAAATAGGCAAATATGCCAAGCGCCAGATGACCTGGTTTAAAAAAGACGCCAATATCGCATGGTTCGAGCCTGGACAGAATGAGGCAGTCGAAACGGCAGTACAGACATTTCTCAAATAGTATATAAAAAAACCGCGACACAGGGTGTCGCGGCTCTGAATTTTATCCGTACGCTGCAGCAGGCTGCAGAGCATGCTCGACCGGCAGCGTCTCGATATGAGGCGCGAAATCCGGAAGGACGAGCGGTACGAAATCGATGGAAACCGGTGAAGGCTCCACGACGGACACGATCCACTTCCCGCGTTC